>JBDLJP010000151.1:0-5654 GCA_039714295.1 Candidatus Fermentibacterota bacterium | reverse complement strand
TGCCTGCATGTTGAAGTAACTCTCTCAAGTATGGCTATTCTTCCCTGAGATGGTGTCATTCTGATCAATCTTATCGTTTCACGGATCTCTCCCTGTTCATCTATCTCGAAATCCTCAAGTGTATCTGCGTAGGTGACGTTGTTTACAAGCCTTACATAATCCCCGAGACCGATTGGCTCGTTTGTGCTTCTAACTATCTGGATAAGATTGCTGTTTCCAAGCTCCTGCCTGATCATCGAATAGATTATGTCATCAAGTCTGGAGAGCGCGCCGTTCTCGGTTCTTACCCGCCTGAGGAACAGAAGAGGATTATCTATCCGCCATCTGGCATAACAGTCTACCTGTATGTGCTTCTTATCCTTGGTGACGACATCTGCGGGCGGGTCATCGTATTCAAGAATTCTGTCATCGAATATCTCCACCTGCTGAAGGAATGGTATCTTGAAATAGAGGCCGGCTCCCTGGCTCAGAGCGACACCCGGAGCATTGACATCTATCCATGCCTGAAGGTCTTCCATCTCCTCCGGTGTTCTATCACCCACTATCACGCGGATGGGGTTTCCAAGCTGGAGTATTACAGCCTGTTCCATTTCATTTATTGTGAAGAAAGCCCCCAGCACAACCATAAGAAGGAAAAGTGCTATTACGGCGTATATCATGTGTTTCAGGCGTCTCATTCTCCACCTCCAACAAGGTTGTAGTGTGTCAGCGCACCGGCGGATTCATCGACTACAGTTATCTGTGCCGAATCAAGCAGGGCTGCAAGGGTTTCAAGATGAAGCCTTGTAGCTGTTACGTAGGGGCTTTTCCCGTACTCCTGCGCAACAGCGGTGAACCTGAATGCTTCCCCTGTTGCATTGTTGACTCTGCCCGCGCTGTAACCCATCGCAGCGTTCACCAGAGACACCGAATCAGCAAGAGCCTGCGGTATCCGCTGGTTCCTGTAACTCTCAGCTTCGTTAATATAGGCCTGCATATCCTCTCTTGCTGTGGCAACATCTTTGAAAGCAGCCGAGACCGGCAGCGGAGGCTGAACATCCATCAGCTGAACAGCTATGACATTCACCCCCATGCGGTATTCGTCCGAAATGGTCTGGACCATATCCATTATTCGATTCTGGACTTCCAGTTTGCCGGTTGTAAGCACCGCGTCTATCGCATTGTCTCCTATTACAAGACGGGCGCTGGCTTCAGCTATATCCATGAGGGTTCCCTCAGGATCGCGGACATTGAAAAGGTAATCTGTTGCGCTGCTGATTCTAAACTGAATTGTTATTGCGCAATCAATGATATTTTCGTCCCCCGTGAGCATCTGCGCTTCGGCCAGCATATCCTTGTCGTTGGTGAAGCTGATGTAGCTTGGAGGGTTGTTCGAAAGTGTCCTGAATCCGATTTCTATTCTCTGAACGATGTTCACGGCCGGCTTATATACTGTCTGTACGGGCCAGGGCCACTTGAAGTGAAATCCCGGAGGTGTAGTTGCGGTGTATCTGCCGAAAGTGAGCACCACTCCCTCTTCCTCCGGACCGACTATGTAGAACGGGCCGCCAAGAACGACCCAGAGGAACACAACAAGCACAAGTGCCCCCCACTTTAAGAAACGGGAATTCTGCGTCCCGGTTTTAATTACTTTCATGAATACCTCCAAATTGCGTCTTTTCGTTCAATTGACTGATATGCTACATTTCCTTAAGTTTGCGCTGAAGAGTTCTCCGTCCTATTCCCAGAAGTTCCGCTGCTTTCGTTCTGTTCCCTCTTGTGATCACAAGGGTCTTTTCAATAGCCAGTCTTTCCAGCTCTTCAAGGGAAACCGGCAGCTCCGCGTGCAGCTCCTGTGTCTCCCCGGAAGGGAGGTCCGCTATCTCCTGCGGCAGATCATGTGTATCTATCACACTGCCGGATATGATAAGAAGGCTTTCCATGAGATTTCTCAGCTGACGCACGTTTCCCGGCCAGCTGAATACTACAAGGCGCTCCAGAGCTTCTGAGGTTATCTCAGGCAGGGGAAGGCCATGTTTCTCAGCAGCCTCTCTTAAGAATGACATAGCCAGCATGGGGATATCCCCTTTTCTTGACCGGAGGGGCGGCAGGTGGATTTCGATCACTTTCAGGCGATAATAGAGATCTCCACGGAATGTGCCCTTTCTGACGGCTGCTTTCAGATCGCTGTTGGTTGCAGCTATCAGCCTTACATCAACCGGTCTGGGTTGATTGCTTCCAAGTCTGGTGACGATGTTCTCTTCAAGTATCCGGAGCAGTTTTACCTGTACATCCGGAGGGATCTCCCCTATTTCGTCCAGGAACAGAGTTCCATGGGAAGCGGCTTCGAACTTTCCTTCCCTTGATCTGTCCGCTCCGGTATAGGCGCCCTGCTCGTGCCCGAAGAGTTCATCTTCAAGAAGAGTCTCGGGTATGGCGGAACAGTTGATAGCAACAAAAGCTCCCGTTCTTCCGCTGAGGGAATGGATATGTTTCGCAAGAACATCCTTGCCGGTTCCGCTTTCCCCTGTCAGAAGAACAGTGACCTTCACAGGGGCTACCCTGCCGGCTTTTCTAATGACTTCACCCATGACACGGCTTCTGTAAAGAAGGGCAGGAGTATCGTCTTTTCCTTTTGAGTTGGAAGACGATCTGCTTTCTATGGACTTAATCGAAAAAGAGAATGCCCTTTGAATGGCCGATTTAAGGGCCTGTTCTCCTTCAACCTGAAGAATAATATCCACCGCTCCGGATTTCATCCAGCTGATGGCATCCTCAGCGCTTATATTTTTTCCGTAGATGACTATTCCGGTTGCAAGGTTAGCTTTGCGCAGAGTTTCAAGAAAAACGGAAATGTGCATGTCACCTATGCTTGCGGAAATAATAACAGCATTCACCGATCGGGATCGTATCTTCCGAAGGGTCTTTCTGGCATCAGGCTGGATACTTGCGCTGTAACCCATTGAGGATACTCTGTTCTTAAGCCTCTGAGCCCTTTCCGGATTTTCATCGGCGATAAGAACCGTGCCTCTTCCGAGAGCGGTAATCAATTTATTCCCTCCCAGCCTGAAGAACCTGAAAAATCACTCTTCCGAAGGATTCTTTATCAGAAGAAACGGAGGCATCACAAGAGCATCAATACCGGTTCCATAGAAACATCTTACAGCATCTACAGGCGTTGCAACAATAGGTTCGCCTCTGATATTGAATGATGTGTTAAGAACCACAGGAACCCCTGTTCTTCTGTAGAACGATTCAATAACATCATAATAGAAAGGATTAATTTTCCGGGAGACAGTCTGGACCCTCGCCGTTCCATCAACATGAGTAACAGAGGGTATTTCATGTATTTTATCAGGGAATACTGAATAGGTCTTGATCATGTAAGGAGCCTCTGTGCAACCCTCAAAATACTCTCCGGAATGCTCTTCAAGACAACTGGGACAGAAGGGTCTGAAAGGCTCCCTGTGCTTAACAACACTGTTCACAATATCCTTCATGTCATCCCTTCTGGGATCCGCAAGTATCGACCTGTTCCCGAGGGCCCTGGGACCAAACTCCATTCTGCCGTTAAAAAGCGCTACTATCCTTCCCTGTTCTATCAATTCCGCAGTCTTGTCCGCAAGATTTTCCGGTCTTTCCCATGACAACCTGGCCATCCTCATTACATCCAGTATCTCTTCCTCTGAATATGAAGGACCAAGATACATGCTTTCCGGTTTTACAAGCGGTATTTCGGGATAGAACTTTCTGTGAACCTGCAGAGCTGCCCCTATTGATGTCCCCGCGTCATGAGATGCAGGAAACGGGTAGACTTCCTGAAAACCGGACTCTCTCTCAATAAGGCCGTTCATGACGCAGTTAAGTCCGACTCCTCCGGAAATCACAAGCCTGTCCATTCCGGAAATCTCCCTCAGATAACGCGCCATTGAAAGGACTGTTTCTTCCAGAGCTCTCTGTGCGGAACAGGCGATGTTCATATGGCGGTCAGTAATATCTGATCCGGGCAGTCTTGGAGGACCTGTTACTTTCAGGACAGACGGGGAAAAGTATGATTCGTGTACCCCTCTGTGAATATTCAGCATCCTGGTGTTCACCCTGATCTTTCCCATATCACTGCTGATTATTTTCCGGAAGACATCAAGAAATTCCGGTTCCCCGTAGCTGGACAGTCCCATCACTTTGTATTCGTCATTGTCCGGAGTGAATCCAAGGTATCTGGTGACAGCGCTGTAATAGATTCCAGGGGAAGCGGGGAACCTTGAGGAAGTATGTATCTTGAATTCACTATTTCCGTAACTCGCAAGGATGCTGGTATTTCTCTCTCCTACGCCATCTATTGTCAGAACGGCTGTCTTATCAAACCCGGAGAAGAAAACCCCGGCATCCGCATGCGCCATGTGGTGGGTTGTGAAACTGACAGGAGCCGTAAGCCCCTCTCCGAGGTGAGAGCCGGCTGTTCTGCCGATGTTCCGCATTCTGCCGGCACCGTTCAGCTGGGAGAGCAGGAAGTGAATTCCCCCTCTTTTCAGAAGGTAGTTTCTGCTGTAGGAGATGTTCTCGCGCATTATAAGCGCCGGAAGCATGTAGAAAGCGATACGGTCTATCTCCTCAGGTCCTATAGATGCTTCCCTCAGCACATACTCAATAGCTTTTTCGGGATACCCCGGATAGTGTTTGATCCTGCGGAATCGTTCTTCATCTGCTGCGGCAACAAGCTCTCCGTCAAGAAGAAGAGCTGCCGCTGCATCGTGCTTGTAACAGTTAATACCAAGAATTGCTGTCATTTCTCTCCAGAAGGCGAAAGTTTAATTCATGTTTCCGGTCAGCCTGATCACAATAATATACATCCGCCCGCAAAACAGTAAGTATAGGCTATGCGGAATGTCTTCCAGACCAGACACTTTCTAATCGGCGATCATTCTCAGCCAGGCGTCACATCTGTCCCGGAAAGGTCTGAATTCCATCATGTCTTCAGGGGAGAGGCTCCGCCTGTGAGAACTGTAGAACAGGTAGGGGTCTATTGGGTTTCCGTTTTCATCGTTGATCTGATAATGAATATGTGACGCGGTTGAAGTTACCCCTGTGTTACCTACATACCCTATGGTCACACCCTTTTCAACTATGGTCCCTGCGCGAATACCCTCTGCTATTCCCTGCAGATGAAGGAATATCTCGCTGTATCCGCTGCCGATTGCGATCTCTACGCAGAAACCGTTGTAATCCTGATTCCAGTTTACTCTGGTTACCGAACCTCCTCTGCAGGTACGCACTGGCGTTCCTGCAGGGGCCTTGAAGTCAACTCCGGCGTGATGGTGATCCCCTCTGGGTTCACCGCATGGACCTGTCATCTCTTCGAAGGTCGAAATCGGCATATAATCGAGCAGTTTCATCACCTCAGTCCCATCGGAGTAATAGTGGGAGGGGTAATTGTCCCCGGTCATTCTGAAATTATAAACTGAAAAAGCTCTGTCCGAAGTCCCTTCCTTCGGAACATATTTCAGCGCTATCACCCTGTTCTCCCGTCCGGTCTCCCCGATCAGCACATAAAGGGAATCCCCTGCATTCATTCCATTCCACGGATCGGAGTCCCACCACATGCACCTGACGATATGCGCCGCCAGAATATCCGGTTCTGTGATCCTGTCCCGCAGACTTCCGTATATTGAACCGTT
>JBDLJP010000150.1:0-5771 GCA_039714295.1 Candidatus Fermentibacterota bacterium | reverse complement strand
CGAGCTGTCTGGGCTCCCGGCCGAGGTATGCGCTTGCCGCATACAGTTCCTCTCCTATAAGAGTGTAGTCACATGTTGTAATGAAGAATGGAAGCTGGGTCACGGCATCGGTACCAGCTATCTGTATTGCCCCTGAAAGCGACCCTGTCTCGGCAAGAAGAAGTGATTCCGCCCAGAACATTCCGAGGTAGAAATTGGTCGCGGGTCTTTCCCTCATCATTATACCGTTAACTCCAGCGACAAATGCGAACTGACTGGTTGTCATGAAAAAGACCGAATCTTCATTATACGCATCCGGTCTGCCGGCTTCAAGGTAAGCCTGCTTCACTGTTTCCGTGGCCACGGTATATACTATCGGATCGCCGTTCGGAACCCTTATAGTTGTCTGGTATTCAGCTACTTTTCTGGCTACTCTGCCCAGTATCGTAAGGCTTGCAATGGTTGCAACATCCGAAATAGTGGAAAGCCCGGGAACGTAAAGAATGGGTTTCCCCATCTCCGTTGCCCTTCCAATAGCTTCATCAATGGCGTCTATACCGGCTATCGGTCTGAGGTACATCTGCTGACCCCTCTGAGCTTTTCCGAAATAATAGAAAATCAGGAGGATGAAAATAACACCGGCAATAAAAACGGAAACTTCACTGGTATTGAAATATTCACCCCGGGAAACCACCGGGGACAGGAACGTCTCTCCCATCAGTGTATCTCCCGACAAAGTGACGGCGGCCGGCATGAACATATACTCAACTCCCGGCTCTATAATGTAATCCGGGTCGTACCCGTCAACAATGAACTCATCGGCAATGGGTATAAGTTCAACAAGCACAGGTTGCCAGCAGCTGTCAGGCTGGCTGACTTCCTTTCTGTAGATGATCAACGAAAGAAAATCGTCTGTCTCCCCGGGCATTGCCAGATATATATGCAGCCCGTTACCGGCGTCATTGGGTCTGTCCTGTACATCGGTAATCTCAATCGCAGGCTGAAGCAGAGCCGTTACAACTACAAATAGAGAGATTATCATACTGCAGTTTCTCCTTCATTCATTAAATGCGGTAACTCCATGCCATATTATGCCTGCGAACAGATAGATAAGGAAGATTGTCAATCATCCTGGCGGGTGCCCATGTATTTGTCACCTATCAGTACCTTGCTCATTACCGCTATATCGCTGCGTCTGTGCCAGCCAGTCTTTTTGTAAAACTCTATTGCTGTGTTATCCGTATATATAAAGAGGTGGGCTTTCTCTATTCCGGCAGCCCTTAATGCGTTTTCGGCAGCTTCCATGAGCTTCCCGCCTGCTCCCTTCCCCTGCTGCGACGCGTCTACAGCCAGATGATAGATGTACCCTCTTCTTAGGTCGCTGCCGGCCATAACAGATCCGACAAGACAGCCATTCTCAAATGCGGAAAAGCAATAATCACTGTTCATGCTCAGAAACTTCTCAAAATCCTCCGGACTGTCGGCACCGGTCATGGTGTTACCGGCAAAACCGCTCCATAACGATAATAATTTTTCATAATCGTTATTTTTCATTGTGACTATGTTCATTCAGTGTGCCTGATTCAGAGCACTCTCGTAGATTTCAAGATAATTGTCAGTTGTGATTTCGATGCTGAATTTACCGGCTCGCTTCAAGGCGCTGGATACCATTCTCCAGGACATCATCTCATTCACAAGCAGGCAGCGAAGAGCTTCCGCCATTTCGGAAGGGGAACTGTGATCAACAAGAATGCCGCAATGCTGGTCCCGTCCGATTACATCACTAATCCCAGGAAGACTGGAGGCGACTACGGGCAGTCCTGAAGCCATAGCCTCAAGCGCAGCTATCCCGAAACCCTCTCGGGAGGAGGGCATAAAGAACACATCAGCCCTTTTCATCAGGGAAGGTATATCACTGACCTCTCCTAAAAACCTTACCCGGTCCGAAACTCCAAGTTCGAGAGCATGGTTTTTCAACATCGTCTCCAGCTTGCCTTCGCCGGCAATGCGGTACTCCAGATCAAAATCGCTTCTGGCGCACAGAAGAGAGAAGGCTTCAATTGCGGTATGATAATTCTTTGCCTCCGTCAGCCTCCCTACCGAAAGAATTATTTGCCGGTCGGTAAACCGCGGGAGAGGTTTCCCGCTGAATTCAGCTAGATCAATACCGTTGAATATCACTTCCTGTTTCGCTGACAGTTCCGGAATCCAGGATGCAAGCCCGGAAGCAGCTCCGTTGCTTACACAGATAATCCTGCTGAATCGCTTATAGAACCATCGATCGATCAATCTGCCGAGGAATCTGCCTCTTCGCCTGTTGGCTGTACTGTGCTCGGTCGTTACCAGCTGAGCCTTCAGTGGGATTAATTCCCGAAGCAGTCCTGTCAGCAGCTGGGCTGGAAAGAGATGTGTATGAATGATCTCAGCCCCCCTCAGGTCAAGTTCATCCTTCAGATCAAGCAGAGCGGGTAGTATGAAAGGATTGTAAGATGAACCGTAACCGAGCGAAAACACACCTTCATTCGTCCATCCTCTTTCTTCCCCTGCAAGGGAAATAAGAATACTTTCATGATTCCGCTCGAGGTAACGCTGATGCAGACCCAGTGCCAGTTTTTCTGCACCGCCCATCTGCAGGCTGTTGATTATTTGAAATATCCTCAAGCTCTTCTCTCCAGTTATTCTCCGATTGGATCAGATTGATAATATACAGTTCATAAGTAAATCTATATCAGATCGTCGGGAATGGAAAGTTCGACAGATTGAGACTTGATATAAGCCAGAGCCGAAATGGTGCCGGGGGACAGAATCGAACTGTCGACACACGGATTTTCAGTCCGTTGCTCTACCAACTGAGCTACCCCGGCACCGGAAGAGCCAATTTACGAAAACAGAATCAAAAGGTCAAGCTGTAAGAAGGGACGGGTCTTTTGCGACCCGTCCCCTTATGTCACGCTACTCTATTATATGCAGCCAGTCACCAAGCAGATACTGAATCCTGCCGATGAGAAGGCTGATTCGGCCCATAACGGTAAAACCGAAAGTGGCACCGAAACCGAGCATGATAACCCAGATACCGATTTTGGAACCTGTGCCGAAAAACAATCCCTTGTGCGGCTTGGAGAAGAAGAAATAGATAAGCGCAGCAAGCGTTCCGAAAATCAGTACGATATTCCCAAAAACTACTTGCCATGGCATTCCCGACTGGTAAAACGGAATCATGGCGGCCTCGAGCTGCCGCAGAACATCCGTCTTCATGGTCAGCGGGAAACCAACGCCCATGGCGGTTCCCATGAGGAACGCTATCGGGTATCTGGAGAGCCAGGCTATACCCGGTATGAACCTTGTTATATAAAGAAGGCCAAGAAGAGCCGGAACCAGAAGAATCCAGTGATTCCCGCTGGCCAGGGGTTCTATCAGCCTCGGCATCAGAGTTACATGCCAGGTGATCGCCATGGTGTATCCAAGCGATATTCCCACAACAAGATGTTCAGCCAGACGATATACCGGATTTTCTTTGTATAGGAAGGAGTAGATTGCAAGGGTGAAGAAGGCTCCTACCCAGATGCCTATAGTCTCGTACATTTTCTACCCCCTTCCCTTCACTGCAGTCTTCTTATGAAATCCTCCTGCGAAGAAAGCTATGTTGCCCATGATGATGAGCAGAATGATGAGGATGTGTGCTGCCGACTGGACATCCATTCCGGTGAAAGCCTTGTCGGTGGTTTCGGTTATTTCGTTCTGCGCAAGCAGTACCTCATACTCTGCTGCTCCCCGCAGACCGCCCATCTGACCTATTATCTGACCCGACTGGATGTAGGGGAAGTAATCGGTTGCCATAACTGCGGTAACACCGAACGCTATAGGTACACCAACTTTTTCCCTTCCGTAAACTATCCATGCTCTGCAGGCACTTGAACCCGCTGTTGTAAGAGCAAGAGAAATCTCCCGCAGACTCTTGTGCTCAAGAAGCATCGGCATCTCATTGAGTAAATTACCGTTCACATCCTGCGGGTACTGAGCCTCGATGGAAGCGGTCATTCCAAGTATCACCAGGTGGAAGAGGGGCGCGTATCCCAGCATGGCAAAGTCCCTGCCTTCGAAAACCCAGCCTCTCGCTCCTTCCGGAAGGACGTTTCCATCGTTTTCCCACGCAGCCACCAGTTCATCCTTGTCGGTTATTCCAGCACTCCGGAAAACTTCCCATTCTTCGAAAGATACATGCTGGTAGAATCCGGGAATGGAAGGATTAGTTACGTAAGCCAGAGCCCCTATAGCCATACCGTGACCAAGTGGAAAGTATGATGTAATGAACACAGGCACATTGTTATGGAACGCATGTCTCATAACCGCCACACCCATCGGAGTATTCTCCGCCTGGGTTCCGGGAGCGTAATCGAAACTGATGAACATCGCATCGTTCTTATCCAGCTCATTCACAAAATTGAAAATGCTTTCAACTTCCGCAGTTGTTGTTATCGGCATTCCAACTCCTATGAGGAACGGAATAATCGATACAACACCTATTGCAAGGAAGATCCAGCGCCTGTCAACATTTAACATCTTTTCCCATATATTCATGACGCTCACCTACTTCCCTGCTCCGCCGAGCCAGTTGCGCTCGACGCCGAAGATTATTTTAAGGTTTGTGGCAAGTATGCCGAATCCGACTCCCAGCATAATAGCCCGTTTAGCTGCAAGGTTGGGATACCGGAGGATCCAGAGCCCCGTTTCGGGCAGCCATCTGCCAAACATCTCTCCTATCGGCACCTGACCCAGCATTACAATCACGGCGGCAAGAAGCAGTACGGTCGCCAATGCGGATTTTGCCCTGAACGCCCGGAATGCGGCGCTCGCTATATAGAAAGCGAGAAGACTGAACATGGTTGACTGGATGGGTACCTGAATATGCATGAAGAGAAAATGAAAAATACTTGGTTCGTCCATTCCTCCCCAGAGTGACTGAGGCCAGATAATCCCAAGAAACGGCATTGCGAAAAGCGGTATCAGCACAGCCCAGCTGAACTGCCAGTTTTTCACTTTCCTGCGTATTTTATGAGAGTGCACCCTCGTGAGACTTCCAACGCCCAGTATAAGCGCGAAAGCTCCTACAATGGGCGCCCATTCAGTGTAGCTGTTGAACACTGCCTGGGAGTACTGGTGTGGAATGAAATACTGAATCATCATCAGTAATCCGCCCACCAATACAATCATAAGCGGAACAGTTCTTTTCACTGCTCAAACTCCTTTCCGGTGGGTTAATCCACTATGGGCATGGTTATAACGTGACGCACCCAGTCAAGGGTATGTGTTCCGGTGATCAGATCAATGATCCCAAGAATCAACGCCAGTGTAATAAAGCCCATGATTATTGCTTTACAGGAATCCTGACCCTTAACCGCGCCTATCTGTTTCGGCTCGCGGCCAAGGTAAGCGCTGGCTGCATAGAGTTCCTCACCTATAAGAGTGTAATCACATGTTGTTATAAAGAACGGCAGCTGGGTAACAGCGTCTGTTCCGGCTATCTGAATCGCTCCGGAAAGAGAACCGGTTTCTGCCAGAAGCAGCGATTCCGCCCAGAACATGCCGAGGTAGAAGTTAGTTGCCGGCTTTTCCCTCATCATAATACCGTTTACCCCTGCCACGAACGCGAACTGGCTTGTTGTAAGGAAGAAAACCGAATCCGGATCGTAAGCGTCGGGTCGCCCGGCTTCCGTATATGCCTGCTTAACGACTTCGTCGGCAATCGTGTAAACGATGGGGTCTCGGTTTGGAACCATGAGCGGTGTCTGATA
>JBDLJP010000149.1:0-5780 GCA_039714295.1 Candidatus Fermentibacterota bacterium | reverse complement strand
TTCATCAAGGGCGTCACCGTCGGTGATTGTATACCCTCCAAGGCATAGGGGGTCTGATGATGGATTGTATATCTCTACAAATTCCCCGGAAATTTCGAAGAGCGGGTTGGGAGCTGTTTCGGTAATTACTGGAAGCTGAGAATTCAATGCGAGCTGAAAGATTGCAAGTAATATCATAGCTCTTTGAGTTTATCCCGTTGAATCATAATCTGTCAAGCTCGGGACAGAATCAGAATTTCATATTAAGATGCAAAGGCGGGGAAGAATGCCCTGAAATATGCCCAGAAGGGGGATCGGGGGATAATTATGGTATTCAGTTATAACTGAAACAAGAAGTACCTGGAGTATTCAAAAAGAGCTGGAGAGCAAATTCATGTCTACTAAGGCGGTCTATTAGAGATATATTGCTATAAAGACTGAAGTGAGTCTGGTTTGTAAGAACATTTCGTGTAGGGATTCTCCGAATCGCCAATAATCTAATCTGTTGTAATACAATTTCTTCCCGCAGTTTTACTCTTGTACATAAGAGTATCGGCTCTTTTTATAAGGCTGTCAATAGTGTCATCATTCCTGATTAGCGTAGCTCCGATTGAAACTGTGATAAACAGCTTCTTATCTTCATGTATGGTGTAGGAAGACTCAATCAGTGATAGAAGCCTTTTCCCTATAAGTTTTAGATCTTCGATGTCAACATTATGAATTATTGCTACGAATTCTTCACCTCCCCAGCGTCCGTAAAGGTCAAATGGCCGGGCATTGGCAACGAAAGTATTAGCGACGTATTTCAGTACGTCATCTCCTGCGAAATGACCGTGAAAGTCATTTACAATTTTGAAATTATCTATATCTATGAATAAGATGCCAAATGCTGATTCGTAGCGCTTACGCTGTTCCAGTCTGCTATTTATTTCTCTTTCAATGTAGTTTCTGTTAGGCAGTTGCGTAAGCCCGTCAAGAAGAGCAAGCTTTTCGAGTTCCTTAACCCTCAGTTCATTAATTGTCGGGTCATTGATCTTTGTAAATAATTCTATTCCCCCGATGATATTGCCGTCTTCATCTGTTAAAGTTGTAACGCGAATGGAAACAGGTACTCTGTGACCTTTCTTGTGGTGCATATAGAGTTGAATCTCTCGAGGCTGCCCATCGAGAATAGTTGCTTCGAGAGGGCAGCAGGTAGCAATACAGATATTGTTACCCTCGCTGTCGATATGGGTAAGTATATTATCGGCACAGGATTTACCCACAACCTCCTCGGCTGTGAAACCGGATATCTGTTCGGCTGCCTTATTCCAGTATGTTATTATTCTATCACGATTAACAAAGAACAAGCCATCGTGAAGACTCTCAATAATTCTTTTAAAGGAATCTACTTTTAAACTCATACAACTGTCCTTCCGAAGAGGCTAATGTTGTGAATTTAATTGCCGATGTCCAGTATTGTCTCCGCGATTGATTCGAGTCCTGATGTGTACCAGCCGAGTGGAGAAGGGGATAGGGGTATTTCCAATCCGGTTCGTTCATCGCCAGGCATAGTGATGGTTACAAAGGCAAGGGCTGTGTTTTCAGATGAATGAATGCTGTCTATTGTCATTGTACTTCTATTGATTATCTGGTGATGTTCAGGGGATGAGATGAGCATTTCAAGGACTGCAGTGCTGTTCCAGAATTCGATCTCATTGGGAGCTGCTTCAAGACGGAAGGAGGCAAAAAGCTCTCCAAGTTCCTGCGGGGTCAGTGTTTTCATAGTATCGAGGTATTCGCCGCAGATCTGCAGGATATTCTCCGAGCAGATCGGAGTGAGAGTGCTCAGAAAAGTGTTCGGTGAACCATCCTGAATAGCGTTCCAGGAGTCCAGTATTGCCTGTTCCGGTGTATTTGCGCTTAGAAGAGCGATTGTCAGAATGGTTCCCGTAAGCATGATCTACTGCACTATCTCGTAAGTGACTGATACTTCGACACTGACCGAATACGCTCCGGGTGTCACAGGCGGCGACTCGGCGTAGTATCCAAGACCTCCGCCGTAATTATCGTAAGCCATTCCGTAATCCGCGTAGTAGCTTGTCCACTCACTGATACTGCTTATCTCGCCAAGGGTCACTCCGAAGCTGTCCGCAAGCTGTTCAGCCTTATCCCTTGCATGCTCAGATGCCCTGTTCCTTGCATCTTCGTAGAGAGAAGCTGTGTCCTCAACGTAAAAGGATACGCCGTTTATGGAATTGGCGCCTGCGCTCACAACGGCTGCAAGTACATCACCAACGGAGCTTATATCCCGGATATCCGCCTTCACATAATGGGTGACTGCATATTCCATTTCACCGGTGTATTCGTAGTCGTAATCGTCCCAGACTTCCTGTACCCAGAGGCTGTAACTGGTGGTCTGCATGTCAGCACCTGCTACACCTTCGGCACGGGCAGCTGCCATCGCAGCTTCCACAAGCTGTGCAGCGTCGTTAACCGCCAGACCAGGATCTGACCTTGTAATATTCACACCAAAAACTACCGATGCCACGTCAGGCTCGGCACCTGCTGTGCCGGATCCTGTAGAGGTTATCGTGCCTGGATATTCACAGTAATCCTGTCCGATGGCTGTACCGGTCATCCAGAGGATGACAAGGAGTACAATGGTTCCAGTTATCTTCATGTCATATTCCTTTCGTTTCAGGTTGCACATCTGTGCCTCTGATACAATAAGTACTGTGAAATTATTCCCCGATTACCTTCACCATAACTCGTTTGCGTCGACGACCATCGAACTCTCCGTAGAATATCTGTTCCCACGGCCCGAGATCCAGCTTTCCATCGGTAACGGCTACAACCACTTCTCTACCCATTATCTGCCGCTTGTGATGTGCGTCTCCATTGTCTTCACCCGTTCTGTTATGTCTGTAGCTGGAAACTGGTTCATGCGGTGCAAGCTGCTCGAGCCATTCATCGTAATCCTGAATGAGACCGGGTTCATCATCGTTTATGTATACACTTGCAGTTATATGCATTGCGTTTACAAGGCAGAGACCTTCTTTGATACCGCTTTCCCTCAGTTCCCGTTCGACTTCGCGCGTGATGTTTATATAACCCCTGCGGTCAGGAGTATTGAACCAGAGGTACTCTCTATGTGATTTCATATCTGCTCCCGGTCGGGTAAAATTTCGTTTTCACCAAGTATATCCTTTTCCAGAGATACAAGTTCCCATTCGGGGTTGTAGATGAGCTTTTCAGCTTCATCCAGGGTCTTCTTCACTCCTCCGTAACTGCCTGAAACAAAAACAGCATCCAGCCATGCGCGCTGGATGAAGTTCACGGGGCCGACCTGAGCAACGGAGAAACCCATATTGGAAAGCCTGTCTTTGAGAGAACGCAGATGCCCTCTTCTGTCTTTGAGCGTTCTGCATCCCCTGAAGAAGAACTCAACCCTTATCAGTCCAAGGAAGTAATCAATCTTCATTATGATAAAACGTAATAGATTCCAGCTTGTATCATCATATTCTCTCCAGGCTGATATGATTCATTTCAATATGAAGATAATACAAGGAACGGCTGAAGCAATGCGGATAAATCTGTTCTAAGAGTACAGGAAGAGAGGGCGGGGAAGTCGTAAGCTAATCACTCAGAATATCAGGGAATTCCAGAATAAAATTTCTGATCTCATCTCTTACCCTGCGGTAGTACTGTAGAGCTTCTTCTTCGGTTTCCGCATTTTCCGCAAGACGGGGCGGGTCATCGAATCCTCTATGGATGATTCCGGTTCCAGCGGGAAAGTAAGGGCAGTTCTCGTTTGCATGCCCACAGACTGTTATTACGTAATCGAAGTTCTTTTCATCAATCTCATCAACCGTTTTGCTGAGATGATTGGATATGTCAATACCGATTTCGCTCATAACCTTCACCGCAAGCGGGTTGAGACCATGCTTTACAATACCAGCTGAGAAGCAATCTATCCAGGTATAACTCAAGTGTTTACAAAAACCTTCGGCCATCTGGCTTCTGCACGAATTACCAGTGCAGAGAAACAGTATCTTTATTCTATTCTGCATTTATCAGATCCTGTTCATTTGTTTTAACATGACAGCATTTGCTGCCCTGAATCCACCTGCAGGTGGGATGTGCAAGAAACATACCTGTTATCGGTGCCAGGATGTATATCCACAAATACTGCGTATGTCCTGAATGCTTTCTGGATCTGACAAAATGTATGCAAATGTACACTAAAGTAGCTTCTAGAGAAAAACAGTGATTTCAGTATTTTAACTGGAGGAAGACTGCCGCAAGGGGAGGCAGTGTGAGACTCAGTGAATAGGGCAGGCCATGCATTCCGTAAGGATTCGATTTGACTGTTCCAAGGTTGCCCTTGCCGGAACCGCCATAGATATCTGAGTCTGTATTAAGGAGTTCGATGTATGTACCCTCGTGTGGTACTCCAACGAGGTAATTCTCCCTCACAACAGGGGTCATGTTGAAAACGCATACGACCTGCGTTCCTTCACCCGAGTCTCTGATGAAGGAAACAATAGTTGACAGGGTATCGCTGAAATCTACCCATCTGAAGCCTTCGGGACTGCAGTCAAGCTTGTGGAGAGCGGGATTCCGCATAATTATCAGATTTAGATCGCTCACAAATGTCTTAAGCCTGAAGTGTTCATTGAACTGAAGGAGTTCCCAGTCAAGTTCGGTGTCGTGGTTCCATTCGCTCCACTGCCCGAATTCACTGCCCATGAACAGGAGCTGCTTACCGGGATGTGCCCATTGGTAGGCTAGAATAAGTCTTAGATTTGCGAACTGCTGCCACCTGTCTCCAGGACACTTGCTGAGGAGGGATGATTTGCCGTGAACCACCTCATCATGTGAAAAAGGAAGCACGAAATTCTCGCTGAAGGCGTACAGGAGTGAAAAGGTCAATTTATCCAGATGGTGTTTTCGGTGGACAGGCTGCATCTGAAAGAAACTGAGGGTGTCATGCATCCAGCCCATGTTCCACTTGAATGTGAAGCCCAGCCCCCCATATTCAACTGGCGTTGTAACTCCCGGCCAAGCGGTACTCTCTTCGGCAATTGATATAGCGCCGGGGAAATCTTTCCTGATAAGTGAATTGAGGGTTTTCATGAACTCTATCGCGCCTAAGTCCTCTCTTCCTCCGTATTCATTTGGAATCCAGTCACCATCCTCGCGAGAGTAATCAAGGTAAAGCATTGAAGCTACAGCATCAACCCGTAATCCATCGATATGGTACTTATCAAGCCAGAAGAGTCCGCTTGCAACGAGGAAGTTTCGTACTTCTTTTCTATCGTAATTGAAAACAAGAGTGTTCCAGTCCGGATGGGTTCCTTTTCTGGGATCTTCATGTTCGTATAGGCATGTTCCGTCGAATCGTGCAAGACCGGTTGCATCCGAGGGAAAATGAGCTGGTGCCCAATCAAGGATAACTCCTATATCAGCGTTGTGGCACCGGTCTACGAATCTCTGGAAATGCTCCGGTTTTCCAAGACGGCTGGTAGGAGAGAAGTAGCCTGTAGTCTGGTAACCCCAGGATCCGTCGAATGGATGTTCCATTACAGGTAGAAGTTCCACATGTGTGAATCCAAGCTCTTTTATGTACGGGATCAGTTCATCAGCGAGTTCATCCCAGGATGTGAAATCCCTCCAGTCCGGTGATCCCTTCCATGAGGGTCCGTGCATCTCGTAAACGGAGAGGGGAGAGGAGAGCGGGTTCCATGCCTTTCTCTTTTTCATCCAGGTGGAGTCCGTCCACTTTAACAGATCGATATCGGCTACTACGGAGGCTGTTC
>JBDLJP010000148.1:0-5854 GCA_039714295.1 Candidatus Fermentibacterota bacterium | reverse complement strand
TCGCCACTTCTTATAAGATCGGCAGTGACATTTGCAACTACGGGAATTTCAGGCTCGTAGAATCCCGCATCATCCAGCGCACTCTCAAGACCCTTTGCGGCATCCTTCATGAGGGGTGAATGCCATGCTCCGGAAACCCGCAGGGGTATTATTTTCCTGGCACCCTTTTCTTTGCACAGTTCTCCGGCCTTCTTCAGAGCATCTCTCGCACCGGAAATAACGACCTGCCCGTCCGAATTTACGTTGGCAATTCCTACAGGACCGATAGCGGATGCCTCTTCAACGCATTTTCCGGCGACATCCAGCTCTATACCTATAAGGGCAAGCATTCCGCCCGGATGCCTGTCAGCGCATTCCTGCATGAGTTCACCGCGGATGCGGGTGAGTTTGGCGGCTATTTCAGGGAGCAGAATCCCGGCGGTGACCAGGGCGGCGTACTCGCCGAGGCTGTGTCCGGCTGTGCCCTCGGGTTTTACACCGGCAGCTACCAGAACATTCATTGTGGCAATACTGATCATGGTGATTGCAGGCTGTACATTATCAGTTCTCGTCAGGGTTTCAGGCGGCCCATTTGTAATAATCTCGCTTAATTTATGAACACCGGTCATTTCATCGATCCTGTCAAGAAAATCAACAGCATCCGGATAGTTTCGCAGAAACTGATCCATGCCTACACTCTGTGATGCCTGTCCGGGAAACAGAAAAGCTAATCTCCCCATTCAATCCTCCTAACGATAACAGAAACAACCATCGAAATTCTATATAACAATATGAGGGAAAGGCAACCCCCGCGTTTTTTACCCTTTCTCCAGTTCCCCGTGTCAGCTTTTCCCTCTGCAGTGCAGCTGCCTTCTTGCATCATGTGCAAGGTTCTGCAAATACACAGTATTTCGATTCCGTGGACAGCACAGATGAATTCATCGATTCGAAGATGGTGGCAGTGACTGAATAGATGACCTTGGGAGAGAATCTATATTATTGTATGCTCAGTCTGACCGGTGCAGCATGCAGTACGGGTTAACACAATCGGTCAGATCTCAGTTATGAGACAAAGGGAAATCTATTGCACTGCAGCTGATTGTAAAATCCAGGAAGGGAAACGAACCATGAGAAGATTTGTATTTGGGAGCTTGTCAATTACTGCCTTAATCATGCTCCTCTCTACCGGGAGTACTCTGGCGTTTCCAACTGGAACTGCTTCAGTCTACGATTCTGATCCTGGTCGACTGCTGCCTGATGAAAACTCCGTCGTTTCAGGCGATCCTGTCGATCACTGTATTGAAACAACTCCGGGTGCTCCTCCGGTAATGTCAGGATGGCCTCAGACCATGAATATTAACTCCTGGTATCCTGCCACAGGAGTTGTGCTGGCCGACCTTGAGGGTGATGGTGATCTTGAAGTTCTGGCAGGTTCGACAGATAACAATTTTTATGCCTGGGATCACCTTGGCGTCCCCCTCTCCGGCTGGCCGGTGAACATGGGCGGACAAGTCCAGTCCAAGGCAGCTGTAGCCGACCTGGACGGAGACGGTGATCTTGAAATACTTATAGCAGTCAAAAATGGATATCTGCATGTGCTGCATCATGACGGTAGTCCCATGACAGGCTGGCCGCAGTACTCAGGACTGACCTACGGTTTTATCTCCCCTTCACTTTATAACCTTACAGGAGATGCCACACCGGAAATTCTTATCAGTGGCGGGTCCACTATAACCGCCTGGCATCCAGACGGATCGATATTCTGGCAGACCTCTGTCTCTGCAAGCGTTACAGGAACCCTGGCAATAGGAGATGCAGGAGGAGACGATAATCCTGAGATCGCCGCGGTCACCCTGGATGGAAAGCTGCATCTCCTTCATCACGATGACGGTACTACGGTCCCTGGGTGGCCGGTCACTTTCGGACTGTCGAATTCCTGGGCCGCACCGTCAATCGGCGATATGGATAATGACGGAGACCGTGAACTGGCCGTGGTGGGATACGAATTCAGTGAATACACTTCAATCTTTGTCTATCACGGAGACGGCACTCCCCTGTCCGGCTATCCTGTCACCTGGAATTCTCTTCAGACCTTTTCATGCCCTGTCCTGGCTGATCTGGATGGAGATGGCAACCTTGAACTCCTTAATGCCGGAAAAGCTAGTCCTGCGCCCGAAGCTTTCTATGCATGGGACCATACCGGAGTAATCCTTCCTGGCTGGCCCGTTGACGCCGATCCTAACATGGAAGGTTCAGCAATAATAGCCGATGTCGATGGAAATCCCGGTTTGGAAATCCTGATCGGGGACAACTGGGGACCGGGAGAGATATTCGGGTACCACCCCGATGGATCAGATATGGAAGGTTTTCCCATTCCGAAGTATGGGGCCAGCATTCCCAACAGCCCCGAACTGGCTGATGTAGACCAGGATGGTGACCTGGATATGGCAATGACAATGACTCAGGGACAGGAGATGGCTTACGTGGCACTCTGGGATTTTCCTGGGGCTGCTACACCGGAAGCCATCGAATGGGGTGGATTATTCCACGATAACTGGAATACCAATCAGTATGGATTTGTTGTCCCCACCGGTCCGGGTGGTGTTCACGCACCGGAAACCGGAGTTGCTTCGGGATCACTGCTCCGTGCAACACCAAACCCCTTTCATACCACCGCATTGCTCAGCTTCACTCTGTACGAGCCACAGCAGGTCAGCATTCGAATCTACGATTCATCAGGACGACTGGTGCGGGTTCTTCTGGATGATGAGATATGCTCTGCAGGTGCTGGTTCTGCAGAATGGGATGGAATGGACGGCTTCGGCAGAGAGGTCGGCAGGGGACTGTACCTTGCCCGGCTGGAAACACTTACATGTACGGAAGCCCAGTACATAACACTGCTGCGCTGATCACCTCGGATTTATAGTTATATATTGGATAACTCATCAGTAATGAAAGAAGAACAGGAACTGAAAGGAAACTACAACATGAAAAACAGTTTTGTATTCATAATAATGCTGCTCCTTCTCTCGGGGAGTGCTGCTGCGTTTCCCCTTAATACGCGGACAGCTGTTGAGATGACCCGAAATGGATATGTTATTTCCGAGGATAGTGAATTGCGCCTGCCTTCCATGTTCTGGGCTGATCCTTCTGAATGCGTCTCCTCAACACTTGAACCCGCATTAGGTGAGATATGGCACTACACCATCGTAGACGGACCAATCCAGCAAAATATCTGTGTTGGTGAGGAAGCTGCATATGTTCTGGCAGGCGGATCGTACAGCGGAGCACGGATGTTCCAGGGGATCGGAGGCTCAGGGGACGTTCTCTGGCAGATTGATGAACCTGTGGTCGGCACTAATGAGTACTGGGTCTGGTGGGAAACGGGAACTGAGATTTCCGAGACTGATGAAGTCTGTTTCGCAGTCAGCGTCTGGACAGTTTACAACGATAACGGTACTCCCGCTAATCCGAATGACGACTGGCTGGTCTCAGATGATAACTGCGTAATTAGCTGCTACGGGCTGGATTCTCCGATTCCAGACTGGACTTTCGATGCAACCGGGACTTTTTATGTGGCAGATGCGGATGCCCCCGGTATGTCTGTCATTGCGGCAGATACTGCGCTGTTCGCAGTATCCGGTACCCAGAATGGCCATCTTGGCATACTTTTGTTTGATGCAGCCAGCGATTCCCCGATAATGATCTATGAAGATCCTGCTATTTTAGATGACCCGCGCCAGCTCAGGATCACATCTGATGGATCGAAGTGTATTTTCCGGTATGGCGGAACCCTTTATCGTGTTGATATGGCAACCGGTACTCTGGAGGATACATACTCCCTCGGTGCATCCACTGACTGTTTCGGCGTCTCGCCTGACGGCTCAGTCGTTGCTTACGGTTTTACACAAGCGCTTGTGGCTACCTGGAACGGCACTTCGTACGAGCAGGCATGGAGTATGCCGGTCAGCGGGTTTATCGCCTGTCGTGCAGTTGTGGCTTCCGACAACAGTACTATCTACTTCGGTGTTCACAAAAGCAATTATCTGAGTAATCGCATTATTCGCAATGATATCTCCAGCTCAACTCCGCTGTGGACCTTCGACTATCCCGAGGGAAGCGGTGGATATCAGGAAACCATCGACTGGATGGATTGTTCCGATGATGGAAGGTATGTGGCTGTGGCTTCATGGGGTTGCCAGACCGGCGGGGCTCCGGAAATCAACGTCTTCGATGATTTAAACCATAATACCCCTGTTCTTTCCCTTGATACTCCGGGTTCAATGTTCGATATCGATATCACCGCCGATGGACAGTACATTGCTGCAACCGGCAAACATGTACATGCCAATCAGATGGGAAATGGCACCGATTCATATTTCGCATCCGTCTGGGAGACCGGCATAGAAAGTGGTGATCAGATGCAGGATAGTCCAGTTATTCTTCATCCCGTCACTCCAAACCCGGTATCCGGCAGCGCTCAATTCAGTTACACTCTGCAGTCAGCAGGAAGTGTTTCGCTGAATGTCTATGATGCGAGCGGACATCTGGTATCGAATGTTACAGGAATCACCGGCAATCAGGGATTCAATACTGCAGCGATTGAACTGGATATCGAAAGCGGTATATATTTCTGCAGGCTGAACCATGAAACCATGTCAGAGACAAGAAGGTTCGTGGTTGTGCGGTAATCCGCAAAGATACCAGAGGAGATAATCAGGAGCGGAACATTCATCGGAGAATGCGCTTTACCTATTCTCCAGTTCTGGGTGACCGTCCCAGCAGTACAAGTAATCTCGCTTCGGCTATCAGGCATGCCACTCTTGAAGATTCTACAGATGCCTCGGCTGAGGTCACGTTTGACTGGGCATCCAGCAGTTCAAGAAGAGGAATGCTTCCCAGGTCGTAACTCATTCTTGAAAGCCGGAGTTTCTCGCTGGCCTGATTCAGAACCTCGAGGGAAAGCTCCCAGCTCCGGATAGAACTGATGAGGTTGTTATGAGAAGTCAGAATTGAGCTCTGTATCGAATTCATGAGGGCTTCATGTGAGGCCTGTTGTCTCAATACCGAAGCTCTGGAGGATTGAATGATGCTTTCTCGGTTGAATCCGTCAAAGAGGGTCCAGCTGAGTGTAATGGAGGCCTGCCAGCTGTCTCTGTTGGAGAAATCCTCGAAGTCAAGTTCATCGTTACTCCAGTTCCAGCTCCCCCCGGCATTCAACGATGGCCAGTACGACCGTTTGTTCGCTTCGTAGCTGTATTCCGCAGCCGCGGTTCTCTCGGCTGAGGATGCGATTGTATTGTTGGCGGACATATCCAGACTGTAATCCAGGGCTGTGGATATTGAAACAGGTTGCAGTACAGCATTAGTGTTAACAGCGTACTCTGTACCAATCACACCGGCTGTCCGATAGAGAGCGGTATAGGAGTTGGATACAGCCTGCTCCCTCCGGAGCAGCGCCAGGTTATCTGTACTCTGCTGAACTTCAGCCTGTATCAGTTCAAGGTTCGTTGCTCCTCCTATCTCGTAGAGAGCTTCTGTTCTTCTGAGCTGTTCAGTGCTTCTGTCCACGGCTCTTCTCGAAGAGTCCAGAAGCCGCAGATTTTCTATTACTCCGTAGTACGACTCAACGATATTCATGGTAAGATCAAGTCTGGTCTGATCCATATCGAACTCCGAAGCATCGAGCGAATGTCTGCTTCCGGATAAGCGCAGCCAGCTGCTTCCGCCGGATGCAAGCAGTTCCTGAGAGATACTGGCGGACATTGACCATGATGCGTTATCGGTATCCGTATAACCGCCTGACATATCGGGAACAGAACTCCATGAATGACCGGCGGATGAGCTGAAGGTCAGTCTGGGCCAGAGGAACGAT
>JBDLJP010000147.1:0-5858 GCA_039714295.1 Candidatus Fermentibacterota bacterium | reverse complement strand
GAGCCGTGAGCATGACCGTCGAACTGCTCTCCCCGGCACACCGCCCGATGCAGGTGACCAAGGATTTGCGAAGCTTCTGGGAGAACGCCTACCACGACGTTAAAAAGGAACTGCGCGGCAAGTACAAAAAACACTACTGGCCCGACGATCCCCTTACGGCAAAGGCGACAAGCAAAACAAAAAAACAGATGTAATCCGGTCAGGTTAAAAAAAGTAAATATTGATTGTTTTTTTATTCTCCGGTTTCGTTTTCTAGTGGCTCATACTAATTTCTACTCAGCCCCCGCCGTCGCCGATGTTCCCTCAGCGCAAGAAATGCTAAATGCGGATGGAGCAGCAATCTCCGGAACAGACCCGCAAGAGCCGCAGGGCTGGGGGGATAGCTGGAAAACCTGCCGGTTCCAGTAAGAAACCGGAAGTACAGGGCGTTTCGGAAAATACTGGCGATCCGATCCCTTGAAATTTTTTCTCTGAGAGACCAGGTGAAAAGAGTATCCCACATCATCATTGTAGTCCGGTGTATGTTGTAGCTTGACAGATACCTGTTTCCGGAATGCACCCTTCTCATAGCCACTGGCTCGTCCAGTCGACCCGGCAGCAGTTTCGCGTGATGAGAAAGCTGAATCATCATGACCGTATCCTGGTGCAGCTTCAATTTCTCCGGAAACGGATCATCTCTCCAGAAGGATGAACGTCTGACCACAAGTCCATCGAGAGTAAAACTGCCGAGGCTGTACTCAATCAGGACGTCACAGAGTTGCTCGGGAAGTACTCTCTCGTGCATTGAGGAAAGCTCGCCATCTCCTTTTTCATCCCATTTTCTGCGGGATGCTTCGTCCTGGCAGTACACGCCTATAGCCTCATATACGCCATCGATCCCGACATTCGATTCAAAAAGTTCCTGAGCCTTGCCGAAGCGATTCTCCAGGTAGAAATCGTCAGCATCCAGAAAGGCTACAAATGGGGCATCCGACCTGGTGATGCCCAGGTTCCGCGAAGCACCCGCTCCATGGTTACCGCCATCACTGTGGCGAACCAGTATGACCGAAGAGTATTGACTCACAAGTTCTCTGCATACATCAAGACTGCCGTCAGTGGAGCCATCCTCGACCAGAACAACCTGCACAGTCTGTACCTGTTCAAGCGCCGACTCGACTGCCTTTCGAACGAACTCGGCAGCGTTGTAGACGGGGATTACAACACTGACTTTCATAGAATATCCTTCAATGCTTCTGAATAGATATGTTCAAGCCTGCGTATCTGGGATTTGATATTGTAGTCAGTCTCCACACGCTCCCTGGCTGCCTTTTCGATGCCGGACCAGCTGCCCGGGTTGGAGATCAGGCTATACAGGGCATCCTCAATAGCTTTCGAATCCCTCGGTGGTACAAGAATTCCGGAAATGCCGTTTTGCACGAGTTCAGGGATGCCACTGTGGATTGTAGATAATACAGGCAGCCCCATAGCCATGGCCTCCATAAGAACAACAGGTATTCCTTCCTGATCACCGCTGGATGCTGTTACGCTGGGCGTCAGAAGAATATGTGATCTGTTCATGGCTTTCAGTACTTCATCCTGCTGCTGCCATCCGTCCATCCGTATTCGATCACCAGCACCGAGTTCCTCGATTAGAGCTGTAAGAGAAGAGCGGAGCTCTCCGTCGCCGATGATAGTGTACTGAAGATCGACACCCCGCTTAAGCAAAGCCGCAACTGCGGTTATTGCGTATTCCAATCCTTTTTTCTCAACGAATCTGGCAACACTCAGGACAGCAGCTGTCTCCCCTGAAGCGAGTGATCTAGGGATATATTGAAACTGCTTTAAATCAACTGCCATCCTGTGAACGACAATCCTCTCCGGTGGACAGCCGAGCTCAATCAATTTGCGCCGCCAGTTTTCGCTGATAGGCAGAAACCGATCGCCCTTCTCAAAGAGGTTTTTATAGCAGTCATTACCATTATCCTGAAGGTGTGTCGTAATATCGAAGCCATGAAAGGAGGTCAGAATCGGACCGGTTCTGGCACCAAGTTCCTTGAGCAGAACACCGATGTCTCCAAGCATTCCGTAGTGGCAATGCACCGCATCGTACGAGCCTGTAAAACACGATGCCAGATATAGATGGCGGAGTGAAGCTGCTTTCCGGCCGTACTTGAACACATTCAGGGCTCGAAGAATAAGGATGGGATTCCGAAGCATCCCGCCTGACAGCATACGCAGACCTTGAATAATCCGCTTGAACCTGCCTGCAGGCCTGGGGATAGACCTGGTTCGCTTAAGAAGAGCATATTTCTGAATGACAGGGTGGATCCCGGTCTGTTCGGAGGGCATAGTGCGAAAAATATCAACAGAATGCCCCATATCCAGAAGTCCGGTAATCTGATTGAGTATGAAAGTCTCCGACAGAGTCGGAAAACTTCTTAGAATGAAAGCTATTTTCAATTCGCTTTCCTACTTCTTGAACTTACCGACCGGCGGCACGGATCGTTTCCCAGCTTTGAAAGTGATCGACTCTGTCGGGCACACTCCTATGCATGTCCCGCAGGAAAAACAATCCGGTATTATCCGGTTCCGTTTCAGCACCGCCTCCATTACTGTTGATGGACAGGCTTTCGAGCATGCGTCGCATGCAATGCAGGTTTCATAATCCACATGAATTCTGTAAATGCTGATCTTTTCCACAAGCCACCCTACAAGGCCAAAGGGACAAAAGAAATGGCACCATGGACGGTAGATAAACAACGAGGCAATGAGAAGCGCAGCGATGAAGACAGCACTGCCGATTCCGAGTACCAGAGGTTTAAATATCTTGAAAGGATCTATCGGATCAATCAGATCCATGACCCACAGGAATGCAGTAAGCGTCATCAGAGCAAAGAGCAGAACCCGGATACTGTTCGAGACGGCAAAGGGGACTTTTACCTGTTTTATTATCCCCCTGCGATCCTTGGAGTCACGGTTCAAGCGGAAGATCAGATCCTGAAGAGTACCGAACTGACAGCCCCATGCGCACAAAAATTTGTTTGCAATGAGTATTCCGCCGATGAGCATGAGCAGGAATGCGATCAGTCTTGGAGGAAAGATGACCTTCGTTTGACCGAACAGAACAACAGCGTCTTTTACAGTGCCCATGGGGCTGGGATCTGCGCCCAGAACAATTCCGAAGAGGACAACTGCCCCGACTAGAAGAAAAATCCTCAGGACAGGAGTAATCCTTCGAGTTTTCAGGAGATAGAAGGCGATACCCAGATATATCGCCCACAATACAAACTTGAGTCTTATTTTCATCCAGTTTTTGGATGCATGTTCCGTTTCGAGGACCAGGGTCTTGTTCACCTCTGAGGAGATTGTTTCAAGGGAAATACCTGTACTTGAAAGAGTCCTCTGCATGTCTTCAGGGGATTCAAGGCCGAATACTTCTTTGAGAAGAGGATTGGAGAGCTGATTCGCCTCACCGAACTCCCTGATTGTCATACCGTCCAGGAAGATCAGTTCCCGATCTGTTGGCAGCGTTTCGGGCTTTTCTTCCCACAGGGTTGTGGATAGAGATGAAAGAAGAACAACAAATAGAATCAGTAAAGTAAAATGAATAAATATTCTTCCCTTTGATTCATTGTTCATCGCATTATTCCTTCCGTGTTCATTTTTCAATCCTCATATATTCTATGGTTGGATGATATTTTGCTGTTACACATATTCTACACAGAATTGCCAACAGGGGGACGTACCACATTTCCTCAACTTATTTGGCCTGATATCCTTGTATTTGTATTATCAATGATTAGCATTTACAATTTACTAATAATAATTTCAATAACAGACAAAAAAACTAATCAAAATGAAAGGAAACACTATGCATTTTACAGTTGATAAGGAATTATGCATCGGCTGCGGCGCGTGCATGGGATTGTGCTCTGAAGTATTCGAAGTTCTTGACGGAAAATCAGAAGTCATAGCAGATCCGGTTCCAGACGAATATCAGGAGTGCGCATTGAGTGCAGAAGACAGCTGTCCGGCAGGTGCCATTTCACACGGGTAGATCAGATGTAAGATCCAGATCAGCGTATTTGAGTTAGATAACTGCTATGTTTCTATAACAGGAGGCACCGGGGAAAGAGAATGATCAAGTTCGTCGAGCTCGGAATCGGAGTCGTTCTCAGCGGTATCGCGGGAAAGATTCAGATCTTTGTTTTTGAGACCTACGAATTTACCGAAGGCTGATTTTTCCAGCAGGAGAAGCCTGGCAGCTTTCTCTACAACCTCAACAGCATCGCACGCTGAATCGATATCCTTTCCAAGGCCGAGAATTCCGTGCTTCCTCCAGATGACACAGTCACTTTCCCGGAAGGCTTTAGCGGTTTCCTCCCCGAGCTCCCAGGTTCCGGGAGTCATGTAATCCATGAACCGGACACCCCTGCTCATAAGAAGTGAAACTTCCGGATGGGATCGGTTTACCGCATCCTCAAGCATTTCTGCAGGCAGGTCACTGGAGGAGAGAGCAAGCATATGGGTGGAGTGCGTATGAACCAGAGAGGCTGTTTCCCATCCACGGTTAGTGGCTTCAGCCAGAACAAGAAGATGCGAGCTGAATTCGGTTGTCGGCTCTTTAGCGGACGCGAACCGTATTACTTTCATTCCGTCTGCCGAGATCCTTACAGGGATGATTTCGGTATCCAGCTCAAGCAGCAGCTTTCTGAATCGGCTTCCAGCGCAGGTAACCAGAAAAGTCCGCCCTGCCAGTTCGGGTATTGGAGAGGGGAGGATGTCTGATATGACATCCTCATCCCATAACGTGCTGTCGGATCCCTCAGGCAGAAGGACGGATATATTGCCTGCGTTGGCTTCGGCCCAGCCTGTTCTAGCAAGTTCGGTGGCAATACGGCCTATATCTTCTTTCGTCGACCTGATGAAATCCATTCCATTCCTCTTAGACTACTGTCCCCAGAGCCTTTGAAATGATATTCAGTCCCATCTGAATCTCTTCCTCGGTAATATTCAATGGAGGCCTGAATCTGATGCTTCGATCACCGCACGGAAGAATGATGGCTCCGTTTTTCAATATTTCTGAAACCATACTGTTCCTGGTATCACCGTTTGGAAGGTCGAATGCACACATGAGGCCCTTACCCCTGATGTTTGAGATCACTTCAGGGTATTTCTTCTGCAGATTACTTAGTCCGGCAAGGAGTGTCTCGCTTCGTAAGCGGACATTCTCAAGTATGTTCTCATCAACCATTACATCAAGGTACTTGTTGCATCTTACCATATCCACAAGATTGCCGCCCCAGGTTGAGTTCAGCCTGCTGGATTCGTGGAAAACATTGTTCTCAACATTGTCAACCCGCCTGTTAGAGGCGATGCCGCATACCTGTGATTTTTTACCAAAGCAGAATATGTCCGGTTCCACACCTATTGACTGCCAGGCCCACCATTCACCGGTGAGTCCCATGCCTGTCTGAACTTCATCGAATATCAGCATGAATTCATGCTTATCCGCCCTGTCGCGAAGCTGTTGAAGGTATTCAGGTCTGAAGTGATTGTCGCCACCTTCTCCCTGGATAGGTTCAATAACCAGACATGCGATATCATGGCCATACTTGCTTATGGCATCATCTATCTGGGCAAGTGATTTTTTCTCGGACTCAATAACCGTATCAAGATTATCCTCGAGAGGGAATACGATAGCGGGGGGGTCTACTCTGGGCCAGTCGAACAGAGGGAAGTACATGTACTTCCGGGGGTCGGCGGTATTTGTAAGGGAAAGAGTGTATCCGGTTCTTCCGTGAAAAGAATGCCTGAAATGGATTACTTTCGTACCGATCTCGCCTCTTCCAGCTTTGATATTCTGCCTGACTTTCCAG
>JBDLJP010000146.1:0-5908 GCA_039714295.1 Candidatus Fermentibacterota bacterium | reverse complement strand
TCTCGAATTCCTGCATACCGACGCCCATATTGGCACCCGTTTCAACCCTGGAAACTACACTGTTAACAGCCTCAGTGTATTCGGGCGGAATTTCCCTGCCGTGCAGGGCAAGGGCGTACCAGTCAACTCTCTTCTCAAGATCACCGGATTCCAGTAATTCGCTCAGTACGGCCTTCACAAACCACTGAGGATATTCCTTCAGAATTCTGGATGGTGCTGTAAGCCGAAGTCCGGGACTGATCGGGTTCAATTCATGGTGACTGGAAAAATTTGAGACAAGCTTTTTGCAGGCTTCATTAAACAGGATATTACTGACCGCATGGCGAGTTGAGCCTTCATCAGTAAAATGAATTTTACCTTTCTTCTCCATTTCAAGGAAAGTATTAAGAACATCATCCGCGTCCAGGGAAGTGTTTTTTTCTGCTTCCTTCAATGTAATGCCATCGATCCCGTAATGCTCAAGCATCTCGTCAAGAATACTTTCAACATCGCCTGAATCAAGAGCAATCAGATGGGAAGTTCGCTCAAGTGCATACTTCTTCCTTACTTTTCGCGTACCGGCCTCTAGAATTCTGCCGCCGCCAATGGTGATGACAGGCGAGTAATTTCTTACAACGAACTTATCACCCGGCAGCGCAGCAACAGGTGATTCAAGCTGGAAATGCACATATCCGGATGTTCCGGGATTTATAACCACCATCTCAACGGGAATCGCGCGAGCCATAACCTCCGCGGTTCCGGTATGCAGCCTTACACGCTGATATTTCTGCAGGGGCTTTGCGGTCTCGAGCAGAGTCAAGCTGGTATCCAGACTCCTCTGCACCTGAAGATATCCGGGTTCCGCGACGCATGCTCCTCTGAGAACATCATCCTTGTGGAGTCCTACAAGGTTAAGCGCGATTCTGTCACCTGCCACGCCTGTTTTAACATCTTTGTTAGCGTTCACTCTCATCTCACGAACCCGGTATTTTCCTCCGCCGGGCTGCAGTTCAAGCTCATCTCCAACCGATACAACACCCGAGGCTGCTGTCCCGCCGATAATGGTTCCGAATCCTTCAAGCACGAATACCCTGTCAATATCCAGCCTGAATTTTCCTTCCGAGTATCTCTGACCCGCAGCTTCCGCAAGCCGGATAAGAACTTCTCTGAGCTCTTCCATTCCTGCGCCTGTCATTGAAGACACTCTGTAAACAGGCGTTCCGCTGAACACCGAATCCTCAAAATATTCTTCAATCTCGGATTCAACCAGTTCCTGCATTTCATCATCGACAAGATCACACTTGGTCAGAGCAACAATACCCTTCTCTACGCCAAGAAGCTTAAGAATATCAAGATGCTCTCGCGTCTGAGGCATTATCCCCTCATCGGCAGCAACAACAAGCAGGAAACAGTCAATGGTTGCTGTACCGGCAACCATCTGGCGGATGAACTTCTCGTGACCCGGTACATCGATGAAAGAAATGACACCTCCATCAGGGACAGGCATGAACACATACCCGAGCTCAATGGTAATGCCTCTTTCTTTCTCTTCCTTGAGTCTGTCAGGATCACTGCCAGTCAGGTACTTTACGAGCTGGCTCTTTCCATGGTCAATATGACCCGCTGTACCTACTATTACGCCCATAATTCCTGCAGCGCTGAATTCACCAGTGATGCCAGCATATCCAGTTCACCCGGCTGAATCGTTCTCATATCCAGTTTGATCAGTCCCTCTTCGATTCTTGAGGCAACCGCGGGGTTTCCAAGACGCAGCTTCCCGGCAAGAGCCTCGTTATCAGGGCTCTTGAGAGCAACACCCACTGAAGGAATCGCGTAATCCGGAAGTGACCCGCTTCCGACAAAACTGTCAGTCTCCTGAATCGATGCGGAACATGAACCTGGCAGCTCAAGAAGAGCAAGGAACTTATCAGCTTTCAAGCGCAGTTCAGCGACATCAGCTGCGAACATCCTGTAAAGAGGATGATTGTCTGCAATGTACTCAATGCTCTCCCTGAATAACATCAGAGACGCTTCCAATGCGGCAATTGTAAGTTTACCGACCCGGAGAGCTCTGGCTAGAGGATGTTTCTTGATCTTCTGAATGTACTCTTTCCTGCCCGTGATTATTCCAGCCTGGGGACCGCCGATAAGCTTATCGCCAGAACTCGTAACAATTGCTGCTCCGGCTTCAATGCTGCTCTGGACAGTTGGTTCCGAAGGCAGACCGAAATGCGAAAGATCAACATAGGAGCCGGCACCAAGATCATCCACAACAGGAATTCCGAATTCCTCACCAAGTTCAACCAGCTGATTCAGGGGTACCTCTCCGGTGAACCCCCTTATTCTGTAATTGGAGGGGTGAACACGCAGGATTATTGCAGTATTTTCATTGATAGCTTCGCGGTAGTCTCGAAGATGTGTTCTATTGGTACATCCGATCTCATGCATGATTGCGCCGCTCTGCTTCATAACATCCGGAATTCTGAAGGAGCCCCCGATCTCGACCAGCTGCCCCCTGGAGACTATCACTTCCCGACCGGCGCCAAGTGCGGAGAGTACAAGAAGAGTGGCTCCGGCGTTGTTGTTGGCTATCGTTGCCGCTTCCGATCCTGCCAGTTCGCAGATTAGCCTCTCAGTATGTATGTCGCGATGTCCCCTTCTTCCCGTTTCGCAGTCCCACTGAAGAACACTGTATCCCTGCGCAACTCTGCTGACCGCTTCTACTGCACTTCCCGGCATACAGGCTCTGCCCAGGGCGGTATGCAGAATAACTCCGGTAGCGTTGATAACATTTTTCATACTTGAAGCGGTTATCCGGGTAAGTTCGATAAGAACTTTTTCCTGAAGCTCCTCAGGTGTCTGAGGTGTCCTGCCTTCAAGGATACAGGCCCGTTCGTTCTCAAGCACCGTTCTGCAAGCCATCAGAACTGTTGCGGGTGTCCCGTCCTCATCTGTTATTTTCTCTACAAGTTCATGTACAGCAGGCAGTTTTCTCAACAATTCGTTGAGTTCTGAATCCTTCATACCTGTCAATCCCTGTCTTGCTGATAGGATTTTGCTCCTATCATATTTATTGAATTCTTCGGACACTTTGGAAGACATAGACCGCAGCCGATACAGCTGTCAGTGTCCACTACATGTCTCTCTTTCAATTCTCCGGTAATTGCATTTACCGGGCAGACTTTAGTACACAGTGTGCAGCCGATACAGCTGCTGTCTATGTATGCCTTCGGTCTTGCCGGAGCGCTGTCGAGTATGGCTCCTGTAGGGCACTCCAAAGCGCAAAGACCGCAGTTAATACACTTCGCGGGATCAATCACCGCAAGGAAATCATCAACAGCTATCGCATCTGCAGGGCATGCCTTTTCACATTTCCTGCATCCGATGCAAGCCATGGTGCAGGCTTTTCTGGCAAATGCACCCTTATCAAGGCTGGAACAGGCCACAACAACTTCCCTGTTTACCGGCCACAGCTCTATGATGTTCTTTGGACAGGCTCCAATACACTTTCCGCAGCCGGTACACGCTACCCTGTCAACAACCGGTATTCCATTCTCTCCCATTTTGATAGCATCGAAGGGACAGACAACCACGCAGTCACCGAATCCCAGGCAGCCGTACGAGCATGTTTTCTGACCTCCCATGATCATTGCAGCGGAGATGCAGTCAGCGGGACCGTGATACTCAAACTCATCCCGTGCCGAGTGACCGCCGTTACAATGAACAAGGGCTATAAACCTTATGCTGTCGGATATTTCCCCTCCAACCGCATCGGCAACCTGCCGGTTAATTTCAGGGCTTGCAGCAAGGCACCCGTCCGCTGGTGCATTCCCCGCTACTACAGCCTCAGCGAACTGCATGCAGCCCGGATAATTGCATCCTCCGCAGTTCGCGCCGGGAAGCAGACTGTTAACCTTTTCAACAATAGGATCCCTCTCTACCGCCAGTTTCTTAGCGGCAAAGGCGAGTCCGAGTCCAAAAATAAGCCCCATCAGCCCGAGTACTATAGCCGGATTGCCTACCGATTCAAGCAGAGCATCCTCCCCGGAAACAAGTATTACATTAATCAGCAATAAACTATTCATATCATCCCCCTAATCCGGCAAAACCGAGGAATGCGATGGACATTACACCTGCCACCAGAAATGCGACAGGTTTCCCCTTCATGGCGGGAGGAACATCTGCCAGCTCGAGTTTCTGCCGGAGACCGGCCATCAGGATGAGGGCTAGAGTGAAGCCTATTCCTGCTGCGATCGCGTTGACCAGTGAGTATCCAAGGGTGTACTTCTCATCGATATTCAGCACAGCAACTCCCAGTATAGCGCAATTGGTTGTGATCAGCGGCAGAAAAATGCCCAGAGCGCTGTAGAGCGCCGGGCTGAATTTCTGCAGTATCATCTCCACCAGCTGCACAAGGGACGCTATTATCAGTATGAATGCAATGGTGCTGAGGTAGGTCAACCCCATCGGAACCAGAAGCAGATTGTACGCAGCCCAGGATCCCAGTGTCGCCAGGGTCATTACAAATATGACAGCAGCCCCCATACCGATGGCGGAATCAAGCTGTTTGGATACACCCAGGAAGGGGCAGATACCCAGGAATCTTGCCAGTACGAAGTTGTTAACAAAGATGGAGGCTATGATTATGGCCATCATCTTTCCAATATCGAACCCCTGACTGCCGGAATCGGGTGTCGCCAGAAGGGCTGAAAGCAGTACTGTTGGATTCATTACTGACGACCTCCTTTACGTTTTTCAAGGATGTTGAAAAATCCGAGAATGAAACTTAGAAGAATGAACGCTCCCGGTGCAAGTATCGCTATGAGAAGCGGCTGATTCTGGTAAGCCGAACCAAGAAGATTGATGTTAAGCAGTGTTCCGTTTCCGAGCAGTTCACGGAATGAAGCCAGAATAACCATGGCCAGAGTAAATCCTGCACCCATTCCTACCGCGTCTGCAAGTGAATTGAGAACAGGGTGTCTGTTCGCAAACCCCTCCGCCCTCCCGAGTATTATGCAGTTCACCACGATCAGCGGTATGAATATCCCGAGGCTTCGATGAAGATCGGGAAGGTATGCGTTCATAACCATATCAACCAGGGTAACAAAAGTAGCGATTATCACAATGTAGCACGGAATCCTGACCTTTGACGGTATGATATTCCGGAAAAGTGATACAAGAAAATTGGAGCAGATCAGCACGAAGGTTGCGGCAGCTCCCATACCCAGAGCATTCTCAACGGAAGTTGTCACCGCCAGAAAAGGGCACATGCCCAGAACAAGACGGAACACAGGGTTCTCGCGGTAGATACCTTTAGTAAGATCCTTCCAAAGGCTCATTGCATACCTCCTTCCGTAATACCCGAACTGAAAAGCTCTGCTTCACTCATCGCTTCAAGACCTGTTCTGATAGAATTCGTTACGGTCCTCGAAGTAATGGTGCAGCCTGTCATCGCATCTATCCCGCCTCCGTCTTTTGTGAGAAGGCATTCGAATGAAGTCAATCCGTTGAACTTCGAAATGAGTTTAGCAGGATCTACAATATTGGCACCGAGACCAGGTGTCTCCTGCTGGTATAGGATCATTGTGTTTGAGATGAATCCTTCCAGCTCTACAGCCACCATCGTCTGCACTGTGCTTGAATAACCCTTCCCAAAAGCGATGAATACGTAACCTATTCTGGATGTATCAGGCGGCACTGAAACTCTTACGACGTTCAGCATATTGTCGCAGGATGCATAGGGGTTGAACAGCCCATCAAGCGAAAGAGAATCGAAGGCCAGGCTGTCTCCCGGACTGAGAGCTGCAGCAACTTCGTTCATTGCACTCTGTTTTGCAAGCTCTTTCTGAACCGCGATTATCGGCGCTGTTCGACTGTTGACGAACCCAAGCGCTACTGCGGCTACAAGAGCTACAAGCATCAGAACCAG
>JBDLJP010000145.1:0-5914 GCA_039714295.1 Candidatus Fermentibacterota bacterium | reverse complement strand
AATGTGCAAGAACATGTAACAAGATATCTGTTTTTTTCTCTGCTATAATTCTTGTGTTAAGTAAACTGTCAAAACAGATTGCATTCAATTTTCTTTGCCTTTCTCATATCTCTAACAATGATTGAATAGCAGCTATTCAATCCGTCAATGGATTATGGTACATGAGAATAAAGTGCATATAACTATCCGTCAAGGAGAGTATCTTGACAAATGTATTTGATATTTGTTCATCAACATCGGAAAAGCCGATGTTATACAGCTGCAGTTCAAAAACGAGGTTGGGGTATCATGAGGAATGAGTGATTTTCAGGAGATTAAGGAGGAACTGGAGTATTTCGAGTTGCCCTAGCTGCTTGGCTCGCACCCTCTACGGTTGAGGGAAATCTCATGAAGAGACATTCCAGGAAGTTGAGAATCAATCCAGCGTTACTCAACAGGATGAATCCTTCTTCACTTCCACAGTCAGTAAAGGTATAGCAAGGGGTCTGTCAGTGTTTCTTTCACCCTTGGGGAAAGACATGGAAACAATCCCCAGCTCAGCACCCATATTCCGAAGGATACCAGATGACAATCCCGCGAAGGGTTGACTGTAAAATTACTGATCTATAGATTTGTGAAAGTTCGAACTATCACAATATGAACCGGAGATTAAATGCCCGGAAAAAAAGTATCTGAAAAAACAATCAGAAGGCTCAGCCACTACGCAAGGTGTCTCAGACGGGCCCGGACAGACGGGATACCGATAGTTACTTCAAAACACCTGTCTGAACGCTGCGGGATTTCATCAGCTGCTGTAAGGAAAGACCTTGCAATTTACGGGGAATTCGGGAAGCAGGGATCCGGATACGGTGTTTCTGATCTTCTTGAGAACATCGAAACAATACTCGGTACCTGTGAACCTCCGGCTGTGATCGTGATAGGAGCGGGGAATATCGGTAGTGCTCTGCTGCAATCGGGACTGAATGGAACCGGTGGATACAGTTATTCCGCCATCTTTGACAATGATTCGGAAATCATCGGTAACACTATTGCAGGAGTCACAGTTCAGCCGCTGGAGGAGCTCAACGAATTTATCGGTGAGCATGGTCATGTTATTGCCGTATTAGCAGTTCCTCCCGGTGAGGGACAGAGTGCTGTAAATAACCTGGTAAACACGGGATGCATTTCCATTCTCAGTTTTACACTGGAGCCCCTTGATGTTCCCGACGGTGTTGTTCTGCGATACGTTGAGGTGTCCACCGAGCTGGATATTCTTACACATTCAATGAAATGCAGTGATCTGTCATGAAACGATACTTCAGTGTTCTATTCACAGCAGTGGTGCTTTTATGCATATGGATATTCCTGACGCTCAGCTTCCACCCGACCGAGCTGGTTCTGGGCTTTGCAGTAAGTCTGATAATAGCGGTTGCAACTCATGGTTCTTTTACAGGAAACCTGCTCCGTCTCCTCAGACCCGCCAGGCTGACTGCCGGGGTTATTTATGTATTCTATTTTATGGGTAAGATGTTCATGTCAAACATTGATGTGCTTTTCAGGGTTCTGCGTCCCGTTGTTCCCGTAAGACCGGGTATTGTAAAAGCATCGCTCATGATGAGCAGTGAGAGAGCAAGAAACATAGTGGCGAACTCCATAACACTCACTCCGGGAACGCTTACGGTGGAGATGACTGAAACCTCGATCTTCGTTCACTGGATAAGTCTTCCAGAGGGTGACATACATGAGGAAACGCAGAAAATGGTTGATGGATTTGCGAACAGGATAAAGAGGATTTTTGAGTAATACATTCACTTCAGTACTGTTCGGATTGCTTGGCGGCGGCCTTCTCCTTGCATTCATACGCCTGCTCAGGGGACAGCACGCTACGGACAGAGCGGTAGCCCTTGATACGGCAACACTGATCTCAACTAACCTTCTCGTATTCATTGCATTTCTCGAGGGAAGGTCAATGCTGATCGATGTGGCAATGGTCTATTCTGTGCTTTCATTTCTCGGGGTTCTGGCAATTGCCAGGTATCTGGATGGAGGGCTCAGATGACAGTTCTTTCAATCGTCGGGCATGTTCTGCTGGCATCCGGGGGCTTTATTCTATTCACAAGCGGTCTGGGTATATTGAGAATGCCTGATGTATGGAACAGGCTTCATGCAGGGACAAAAGCTACAACCCTCGGTTCAATGCTGTTCTTAGGAGGGATCGGTTGTCTCGAACCCGCCTGGATACCAAAACTGCTTCTGATAATCATTTTCATCATTCTGACAAATCCCGTTTCAGGCCATGCACTTGCCAGAGCCGTTCACATGAGACCCGAGGAAAAACCTGACAATCTTCTGGAGGATGATCTTGCGGAATCTGGTTCCGAAGGGGGCATGGAGCAATGACACCGACTCTGTTGACAGTAATTGCTTTAACACTTGGCGGGATGATGGTTGCAGCGGGAATAGCAGTTCTTTTCATAAAAGATCTCCTCTCAGCTATTATCATCACCGGTTTTGTGAGCCTATCGGCCTCTGTACTGTTCCTTCTGATGGATGCTCCTGATGTTGCTGTTACGGAAGCGAGTATCGGTGCTGTTCTCGCTACCATGATCTTCCTATGGGGCAGGGGAAAGATCGGAGACGACGGATGATAAGGACTCTGGGAAGTCTCATAATCCTTCTCGCGCTCGGAGCAGTGGCTGCCGCGGTCATTCCCGACTTGCAGATGCATGAAGAGCTTCAGGAAACGGGATACGCATACGCATCCCGCGGGATGGACGATACCGGGTCGTCTAATCTCGTGACGGCTGTAATAGTCGCTTATAGAGGTCTGGATACCCTGGGAGAAGTAGTGGTTCTTTTCTGTGCTTCAACAGCTGTAGTTCTTATCCTTACCCTGTATCCCATAGGTTTGAAGGCTTCAGAACCCAGCAGGATTGTGGCTTTCACGGCTAAGATACTGCCGGCTCCCATTCTGCTTTTCGGAGTCTATTTTATCGCTCACAGTCATATAAGCCCGGGAGGCGGTTTCCCCGGGGGCACCGTGATTGCTTCCGCATTCCTTCTTGTCATGCTTGGCAGCAGTTCGGTTCCGGACGGCAGGGGAAGGCTTCCCGCTATAGAATCCCTTGCGGGACTTTCATTCGGACTGCTGGGATTCTGGGGGATTATGACGGTCGGGCAGTTTCTCAACAACGCATTCCTCGGCACCGGAACTCCCGGTACTCTTGTATCCGCAGGGCTGATTCCGCTGATTTCAATCGCTATCGGGGCTAAGGTCGCAAGTGAATTTTCAGGAGTGTTCAAGGCTTTCAGGAACACCGGAGGCAAAATATGAGCACGGCATTTTACTGGTCTGTCGCCGGGACTGCTGCCGGACTTATTCTCATCGGTCTCTGGGGTGTACTTACCAGAAAGCATATACTCAGAATAGCGCTTGCCTTTACTCTGGCTGATACTGGAGCAAATCTGCTTCTTGTCTGGTCCGGTTATCTTCCGGGAAGAACCGCGCCGATCGTAGACGGCAACATCCCTGCGTCTGAAGTTACATCCGCAGTGGTCGACCCCCTTCCCCAGGCCATGGTTCTGACATCGATCGTTATCGGGGTAGCGGTAGCCGCTCTGTTCGTGGTTGTAGGGGTTCTGGCTTCAAGAAGGATCGGTTCTGCCGATGTCCGCCGGATGAAGGAGCTGAAATGGTAGTAGCACTGGCCGTATTCCTTCCGCTGCTGGGAGCCTTCATCAGCGTCTGGCTTTCAAAGAAGAAACCTGGGATATCCATTGTTGTCTCACAGTTATTCCTTGCCGGAGGACTGCTGAGCACAGTGATCCTTTCAATTAAACTCAGCGCATGGAGCTTCAGCGGTCTGGGCAATTCCATTATCCTTCACACCGGTGTGGGCGCGCCGCCGCTGAGCATTAACCTCGAAGCTACCGGAGCAGCGGTTATCGCCGCGATAGTTGTCTACGCAGCGGCTATTCTGGGAATGACCAGGCTCACCAGACGCAATGCAAAGACACAGCCTCTGATGCTATCCCTTGTCACTGCGTCCCTTGGACTTCTTTTCGCGACAGATCTTTTCAATTCATTCGTTTTTCTAGAGATAGGAAGCATAGTTACCATCGGGCTTACAGCAGCCTGCAAATGCCGCCGCAGGTGGGAAGTCGCAGTGAAAGTCGCGCTTGTATCAGGTCTTGTTACCATCCTGTACCTTCTGGCGATTGTAGTGATCTACAAAACCACGGGGGAGCTGCGTTTTGAGGCACTAGGGATGCTTCATGGAGTCCCGGCTCTTCTGGTATCAGGCCTCATGCTGACAGTTATTATGACCGAGATCAAAGCCTTCCCCCTCTCCGGCTGGGGACTGGATTTTTACGAGGGTGCAAGCCCCGGCTTCGCCGGTGTTTACAGTGCCACCTGGAGTCTGGCAATTCTGATGTGGTCTGCGGGAATGCTGCCTAGGCTTCCCATTCCAAACCTGCAGATACTTGCATGGATAGGCGCCGGTGGCCTGATTCTAGGGCAGCTTGCGGGGTTCAGGGCTTCAAGCCCCGGACGTATGATGGGGTACTCATCCGCTGCATACGCATCAGTTCTCCTCGTACTTGCAGGAACAACAACCGGACATGACTATCTCCAGTTGACTCTAATTCTTATGGTCTTTGCTGCTATCTCGAAGTTTACCATCTTCATGCTTGCAGATCCTGAGAAAGAGAATCCTGTTAAAAGCATAACAGGAAACCTTCTTCTTCTTCCGATCCTGGTGATAGCAGGTATACCTCCTCTTCCGGTTTTCTGGGCAAAATTCAAGCTTCTTTCGATTCTCGCGGGAGTTTCGCCCCTTATGCTTGCTGCAGTCACACTAGGTTTGTTTCTTGAGGCCGTCTATCTCCTGCGTCTCTGGTCAAAAAGACCGGTGCGAACGGTTAAGAACGGAAGACTGGTCCCGATGATTACCTCACTTCTTCTGGCGGCAGGCACTGTCTGGCTTACAGCAGGATTGTGGAGGAGCCTGGATTTTTCTGGTTCCCTTATGAGTTCATCAACTCTGAGAATTCTATTCATGGTCATATTCGGCGCCGGAACGGTGCTGAGTCTTCCGGGTGCATGGAACAGGATCAAGGGAGAGCGATCCTACTGGTTCTGGATGCTGCTTTCCGGGGTAAGCCTTACATTCCTTCCGCTGTCGGGAAATGGAATTACATTCTATATCCTCTGGGAGGTATCCGCCTTTGCAGCGGTTATAGCGGTCAGTAGAGGCAGAAAAGCCGCAGTCGGCACATTCTGGTTTGCCGTATTCGCAACCGCATCCGGATTTCTCCTTCTGGTTTCGATCGTACTTTCCGGCAGCATATTCATAGCACCCGGCATACCTGTCCTTCTTGTGAGCATAGCTGCCCTGTTCAAGCTGGGACAGATGGGCGCTCATCTCTGGAGCGTTCGAGCCTACCGGTCTGCACCTGCCACTATGTCTGCATTCCTGGCTGGTACTTCTTCAAAAGCTGCTGTTTTCCTTCTGGTCGTTGCGGCGCTGGGAACCGGAGCCGTTACGATGCCTGCGGGATCGGTTCTTGCATGGGCAGGTGTCCTCACAGCGCTGTCCATGGCTGTAATGGCGGCACTCTCTTCGGATTACAAGAAAGTGCTTGCGTATGCCAGCGTTTCGCAGATGGGTTATATCCTTATCGGGCTCGGGCTGGCAAGTGTGCTTGGCTGGACTGCAGCTCTGTATCACACTTTCCACCATTTCCTGTTCAAGATGATTCTTTTTCTTGGTGCTGCGGGTGTGATCTGGAGGACCGGAACATCGGATTACAACAGGCTCGGCGGGCTTATCAGGGGGGCGTGTCCTGTTGTTCCTGGTCTGGTCGGCAAGCATCAGGTTATGGACCTCATCCCTGATCAGGTCGTAATAATCGAAATTCCCCTTGGCGTACA
>JBDLJP010000144.1:0-5948 GCA_039714295.1 Candidatus Fermentibacterota bacterium | reverse complement strand
TTGATATAGGATTGCAGCACAGATTTTTCGAGGCAAGGCTTGCTCCATACGACAACGAAAGGGTGATAGCTGTTGTGCGTGACATTACTGCTCGGAGGAACGCTGAGATTGAAAGGTTTGAACTGCAGGCCAGGGTTCAGCATATACAGAAACTGGAGAGTCTTGGAGTTCTTGCGGGTGGTATAGCCCATGATTTCAACAATATACTTATGGCTATTCTCGGAAATGCTGACCTTGCTCTTATGGCCGTTCCCGAGACCAGTCCGGCGAGGGGCTCATTGAATAATATTGTAAATGCTGCTTCTACTGCAGCTGATCTTGCAAGGCAGATGCTTGCCTATTCCGGAAAAAGCGATTTCGAAATACTGCCCCTTGAGCTGAATAAGATCGTTATCGAGCTGACTCACCTTCTGGAAGTGAGTATTTCAAAAAAGGCCGTTCTCAAATTCAGACTTGCGGATAAACTGCCTCTGATAATGGCGGATGCAGCTCAGATAAGGCAGATACTGATGAACCTTATCACCAATGCTTCAGAAGCCATAGCCTCCACCAGCGGAGTTATTTCAATAACAACGGGTGCGCTATATTGTGATTCCGCATACCTTGTTTCCACTGAAATTACTTCGGAGATCAGAGAGGGTATATATGCCTACGTAGAAGTATCTGATACGGGCTGCGGTATGGATGTTTCAGTCAAGGAACAGCTCTTTGAGCCGTTTTTCACTACAAAGCATGCGGGAAGAGGGCTGGGATTATCCTCCGTTCTGGGAATAATCCGGAGCCACAAAGGAGCAATAAAAGTCTACAGCGAACCTGGTGAGGGAACAACTGTTAAGGTTCTTTTCCCCGTTTATCCTGTATCCGATTTGGAAAACCCTGATTCAGGTGATGAGATCAGTGAGAATATATGGGCAGGAAAGGGTATTGTTCTGTTCGCTGATGATGAGGATACAGTTCTTGCTGTTGGACGAAATATGCTTGAACATCTTGGATTTACAGTTCTTCCGGCTGAAGATGGTCTGCAGGCGGTTGATCTGTTCAGAAGCAATGCTGATGATATAGTACTTGTCATTCTTGATCTGACTATGCCCCACCTTGGCGGTGATGAAGTCTATCGTGAGATCCGCCGCATACGCAGCGATATCCCGGTCATTATTTCCAGTGGTTTCAGCAGGAAGGATGTAATGCACAGGTTCGCCGGCAAGAAGCTGGCAGGATTTCTTCAGAAACCTTACCGATTGCAGGATCTCTCAGCTGTAATAGAAGATGTTCTTAAGGTAAGGAACGACAGCTGATCAGAATATCCCGATCATTTTGGCCGCCATCGCAAGAATTGCAGCAGCAAGAATGATTCTTATCCATTTGTCGCCTTTCCTGATGGCGAAAGTAGAGCCGAACCATCCACCTGTTGATGTTCCGGCTGCAAGGATTAAAGCAGGATACCAGCGTATTTCTCCGTTGAGAAGAAAAACCAGCAGTGATGGTACCAGATAGGCTGCAATGATTATGATCTTCAGACTGTTGGTTTTCACAAGGGAAAGACCTCCGATAATCGAAAGAGCAAAAATTACCAGATAACCGGTTCCAGCCTGGATGAAGCCACCGTAGATACCTATGAAAAAGAACATGCATATCTGAAGAACGGGATGACGCAGCTTGTCTGAGCGCTGCTCAGTATGGTTCTTTCTGTTAGTGTGGAGGATAACGGCAAGTGCAAGAACCATGATGACCGAAAGGATGGAGCGGAAAATATCTTCAGGTATGTCCAATGCTATCGTTGATCCTATGACAGCACCTATCATAGCGGATAGACCCAGTTTAATACCCTGCCGGATATCCCTGAATCCATGTTTTCTGAAGTTCTTTACTGCGATGATATTCTGAAGCAGAATGGCTACCCTGTTTGATGCGTTTGCAGCGGTTGCAGGAAGACCTCCCAGTATTATCAGAAGAGGTATTGTCAGGAATGAGCCACCGCCAGCATTAACATTGATAAATCCGGCAGCGATACCTGCCAGAAAAAGTAATATTGCGCTAGCTGGAGTCATTCCATATTATCTTCCGTAGGGGTTTAAGTACCGACACTAACAGGGGAAGGGAATTCCGCCAAGGTTCTGGTAACTGTGGTATTCCTTCTCCCCGGCAGGTATGTACTGATGAGAACGCACAGAAAAGGAGAAAGAATGTTAAGAATCAGCATAGCGCTTGCCTCACTTGTGATTCTGGCTGTATCAATATCATGCGGAGCAGAAGCACCCGCTGACCCTGCGGAAATTGCGGAGAATATGCTCAAGGCGGCACAGACAGGTGAGTACGATAGAATGAGAAGCTACATGTCTGAGGAAATGCATACAGAATTCAACGATGCCATGCTTGATGATATCGAAATCATATCCTATACCATAGATGAAATAGAATACAATCAGGATAATACCGAAGCCGAGGTAACTTATTCTATTACACTCAGGGAACGTGGATCTGAAGGTGATGCTGAAGTTATGCAGGATGATATGAATTTAATCATGACTTCTTCTGGAGACTGGATTATCACCGAAATGTAGCAGGCTTAGAAACCCACAGTAGATAGGACAGAACTGATGAGTATTGCACCGTATTTTGTTGCTGGTTCGATCCTTCTTGTTGCAGGTATCGTATTTCTGCTTCGAAAACTGCTTAAGACCGCTAAGGGGGAGGTGTACGCTGAATATCCTGAGCATGTCCGTATTCTTACCTCCCCTATGGCTAATCTTTTCGGGATTCAATCCGGAGGGATGAAGCAGATCAGAGGTAACGGAATCCTTCTGATAACATCTTCCCAGCTCTATTTCAGGATGCTTCTGCCCAGAAAAGAACTTCTGATACCCCTGGGCAGCATCACATCTGTTGAAACGCCTGTGAGCTTTCTGGGGAAAACCAGGGGAAGAAAACTTCTGAAAGTTGATTACAGAAATGATGCCGGGGGTACGGATTCAGCTGCCTGGCTTGTTCCAGACCTGGAGAAATGGGTTCAAACCATAAGAGGCTCGGTACAGCTTAGCTGACAGCTGCTTTCTCTTCGCTCGGTGATTCTATAAGCTCCAGTTTTTCCAGCCTGAGAGTAATCGCATAGGCGCTTCTTTTCAGTAGAAGAGCGATCTCTTCCCGCTCTGTACCTTTTCTGAATTCATCTTGAAGAATATTCTCTTCTTCCTCCGTCCAGGTTTTTCCGCTGTGTTCGAATTTACCTGATGAATTTTCCTGACTCAGCTCCCCTCTGTTTTCGACAGCAAGCCTGAGATTTTCAGATGCTTCCGCTATCATGCTGCCGATTGCTTCAAGGTTCTCTTCGAAAAGAAATATCCTGTTCTGGTCAAAACCTGCATCTGACATTCTGCGCGATTCAGTTATTGAAACATAGAACCTTTCGTTCACCGCCTGTCTTACATCTATGAAGAAAGTTGTTCTTCCCGCAGAAATCCTTCCGCTGAACAGTGAGCTGTTTTCTGTACTCATTTCTGTCTCCTTCCGGTCAAAGTAAACATTCGTTCACTATGAGTGTCGGCATTTTGAAGGGACTTGTCAATGCATGCCTGATTTAAGTACTTTCTCCTGTAAGGAAGGGAGTGGGCGATTCATGAGAGAAACAGCTCCATTTTTGCCTGTTACAAGACAGGAGATGGAATCTCTTGGATGGGATTCCTGTGATATCATCCTTGTTACAGGGGATGCATATGTAGATCATCCTTCCTTTGGAGCTGCTCTCATCGGAAGGTACCTCGAGAGTATTGGATACAGAGTGGGAGTGATTCCCCAGCCGGATATCTCCTCAACAGAAGATTTTCTGCGCCTGGGTATCCCGCGCCTTTTTGCGGGAGTAACTTCAGGAGCCATGGACTCCATGGTGAATCATTATACATCCCTGAACAGAATCCGCTCAAACGATTCCTATTCAGAAGGCGGAAAACCCGGAAAAAGACCCGACAGAGCACTGTTGAAGTATGTAAACCTTGTTCAGAGAAGTATGCCCGGTACTCCAATTGTCATCGGGGGGATCGAAGCCAGTCTGAGAAGATTCAGCCATTACGATTACTGGAGTGACAGGGTCAGAAAGTCCATCCTGCTTGATACAAAAGCTGATATTCTTGTTTATGGAATGGCTGAGAGGGCAACAGCAGAAATCGCCGATGCCCTTTCCACCGGAAGGGATATCCGTGGGATCAGGGGCACTGCCGTTTACACCAGCATAAAGGCCCTTGGCGGAATGGATATTGAACAGTATATCGAACTGCCTTCCCATGAGGAAGTTACGCACAATTCAGATGCGTTCATGGAAATGACAAAGATGCTGGAAAGTGAGATAAGCCCCTTTTCCGGATCCGCACTTGTTCAGAGAGCGGACACCCGAGCAGTTGTTGTATACCCGCCTCAGTATCCATTAAGCACAGAGGAGATGGACAGAGTATACGATCTTCCGTATTCAAGGGAACCGCATCCAGTTTATACTGATGAGATACCTGCCTTCAGGATGATACAGAATTCTATAACAGTAGTTCGCGGATGTGCTGGAGGCTGCAGTTTCTGTGCCCTTGGTCTTCACCAGGGTAAGCTGATCAGCAGCAGGAGCCCTGCTTCTGTCGTGCGGGAGGTAGAGATCCTCAAAGACAAACCGTATTTTGCTGGAACGATCACCGATCTCGGCGGACCTACTGCGAATCTTTACAGCCTTGGTTGCGCAGGAGGCGCAGTCCTCGAAAAATGCAGACGGTATTCATGTCTTTATCCCGAAATCTGTGAGAATTTCATAACTGATCATAAACCGTATATCGAGCTTCTGAATACCGTTGCCCGGATGAATGGTGTGAGGAACGTGTTTGTTTCCAGCGGTATACGCCATGATGTGGCATTGCGGGATACGGAATTCATAAAGAAGCTGGTAAAAGATAATGTGGCGGGATACCTGAAGATCGCTCCGGAGCATTTCACCCCCCGGGTATTAAAACTTATGAGGAAACCCTCCCCCGAACTCTGGAGAAGATTCAAGGAACTCTTTGAGCGGATATCAAGGGAAGCCGGCAGTGAACAGTACATTGAACCCTACATACTTGTTGCCTTCCCGGGATGCGATCTGAATCATATGTATGTGACAGCAGATGAGCTGAATCGGCAGAATATGCGACCGGAAAAATCTCAGATATTTCTTCCCACGCCAATGACCATGGCGACTGCAATGTACCATACCGGTATCAACCCTGAAACCGGCATGCAGATCTACGTTGCTCGAAAGCCCTCACACAAAAGACGTCAGCTGGAAGTTCTTCCGGGTCACTCCGGAGATAGAAGACAGAAATAGGCGATATAGACAATTTATATCTGATTACTTCTATAAGCACTTGAAGGATCTCAAATGTTCCATCGGGTCTGCTGTTATGTCAGAAGATCGCGTAAATGAAAGGTGCGAGTGCTGAGCCCTGTGACAGGAAAATGATAAGGCTGAGCAGGAGGAGCACTGTTATTATCGGAACCAGCCACCATTTTTTTCTTGTTCGAAGGAATCCCCAGATATCTTTGATACGTCCCATTATCTATCCCATCTCAGTATTGTTTTTCCGGTCTGCTGCACGGACCCTTGGGGTCAACATCTACCCAGTATGTCTTCATGTTTTCAATGAAGTCGAGGTGCAGGGGTCTTTTACGCAGCAGACGCATGATCAGTCCTGTCGGTATAACTGCAAATATGTAAACGAGAGTCAGAAGTACTCTTGTCATGATATAGCCCAATATGGAAGCAAAACCCTTCCGTATTCCCGATGAATGCTCATCCTTCTGCGCAAGAAGGGGCTGTTCCTCCTTCTTCAGAAGGGAGTTGCCCAACGCAAGAATATCCATCCCAGTCTTCAGGGGGTTCCTCCCCTCGCATACCCAGTGAATTCGTAGTCAATACACCTCCAGGCGTTATTCCTGGAAGGTTA
>JBDLJP010000143.1:0-5957 GCA_039714295.1 Candidatus Fermentibacterota bacterium | reverse complement strand
GTGTTGCGAAAAGACACAATTACTTTCTGATACTAATCTGGAAAAGGAGATTCTATCCCCTCAGTTGGAATTTATGCTTATATCATATCTATTTATTCAATATAAATGAGTATATCCAAATAATAGAGAGGGGAATTAGGCATGTCAATTGCACTGGTGCCCATCGATAACCGAATAAACTCTAGCGTGAGAAACCGGTTGAAGCGAAGTGCTTTACATGTCTTTGCCCGGCTATTTCCTTGTATAAAGCGCTTTCAACCCCTTCAGCATCGGGTAGTGCCTGATATTGAGTGTCTTAAGATCCAACTCTTCAAGCTCTGCCGTTGAAGCGATCATTGCGTCAGCAATGCCAACACCATGGGACTTTGCTTAATCGCGCTTGTGAAGACCCCCCGACCTCGCGATCTTCCCCGAAACGGGGAAGTTCATCCCGTTCCTCTTCATTTCCATTATCGTGTTATAATTTCACACGCAGAAAACAAGGAAGTCTTTACTGAGGAGGGGGCGGGTTATGAACATTTACGCTATAGGTGACCTGCATCTTTCCCATATGAGCGGGAAACCGATGGACGTTTTCGGTGACCACTGGAAAGATCATCATCTGCTGATAGAGAAGAACTGGAATGAACTGGTCACGGAGAACGATCTGGTACTGCTGCCAGGAGATCTGTCCTGGGCCATGAAACTCCCGGAGGCTGCTTTGGACCTGAACTTCCTTGATGAACTTCCAGGTAGAAAGATCATCACAAAGGGTAATCATGATTACTGGTGGTCATCGCTTTCGCAGATAAATAAAGTACTGCCTTCCGGTATAGTTCCCCTTCAGCATACCGCCTTCGATGCGGGGGCGGCAGTAATAACCGGAACAAGAGGGTGGATAACTCCTCTGTCCGATGAGTTCGATGAAGAGAAAGATGAAAAGATTTACCGGCGCGAACTTCACAGGCTTGCCCTGGCGCTGGAATCCGCTGCGGAGATTAGTGAAGAGGATAAGCTTCTGATAGTGATGATGCATTACCCTCCTGTTATATCCGGGAAGGCAACAGAATTCTCGAAAATGCTTTCAAAGGGGGGTGCGGATATTTGTATCTACGGTCATATTCACTGCTCCCCCGGCCAATGGCCAGGTGGGCTTGATGTCGATATCGAGGGCGTGAGGTATAAGAACGTTTCAGCTGATTATCTTGATTTCAAACCGGTGAGGATTATTTAGAATGATAGTGAGCGCGTCAGCTCTGGGCATGAGGTTCGGAGCCGAAGAAATTTTCGATAATGTGAGTTTTACAATTAACCGCGGTGACAGAACCGCACTGGTAGGGGTTAACGGTGCCGGGAAAACCACTCTTCTTAAAATACTTACCGGAGAGCTTGAACCCGCATCGGGAGATTTTCACGTGTCCGGAGGAGTAAGAGTCGCCCACCTGCCGCAGCAGATGAGCAGGTTTCCGGATGGACCATTGCTGGATACAGTCTGCAGGGAAGCTGGAGAAGCCGCCAGGGCACTGGAGCAGATGCGCACGATCCACGCAGACCTTGAGAGTACCGATGACAGCGGTAGGCAGAAGCAGCTTCTCGATAAACTGGCGGATGCGCATGATGTCGCCGATTCGACAGATGCCTTTAATATCGGCAGCAGAGCTGAGAAGGTTCTCTCAGGCCTAGGATTCACCGTTGATGATTTTGCTAAACCCATGGAGGAATTTTCAGGGGGGTGGAGAATGAGGGGGCAGCTTGCGTCACTCCTGCTGTCGGACCCTGATCTCCTGCTGTTGGACGAACCTACGAATCACCTTGATCTCGAAGCAAGAATCTGGCTGGAGGAATACCTCAGAAAATTCAAAGGCGCCGTCTGGGTGATTTCACATGATCCGGGGTTTCTGGACCGCGTTGTGTCACGCGTTTTCGAGCTTGAGTTCGGAGAGCTCACCTCGTATACCGGTAATTATTCCTTCTACGAATCGAAGAAGCGGGAAGATATCTCACGCAGGGAGAAGCAGGCAAAACACCAGGCTGAACAGATAGAAAAAATTACGCGGTTTATAAAGAGATTCAAGGCTACCGAAAGCAAGCGCTTTCAGGTGCGCAGCCGAGAGAAGATGCTTGAGAAGATTGAAGTGATCCAGACCCACAGAAATCCGGGTCATATGCGACTTCGATTCCCCGACCCGCCAAGAAGCGGCAAGGTAGTAGCCCGTCTTGAGGATGTTTCCAAGCACTACGATAAATCTGTTTTCAGCGATGTAAATCTGGAAGTCGCAAGAGGGGAGCGTATAGGTATCGTCGGAAAGAACGGTGAGGGAAAATCAACACTCTCAAGGATACTTGCAGGAGTTGAGAGCCCGACCCGGGGAAGCCTTGTAATTGGATCTGGTGTTGAAACAGGTTTCTATACGCAGGAGGTGGACCAGCACCTGGACCCCGGACTTAATCTTCTCGAGCAGTTGTCTGCTATCAGTCCCTCAAGTTCGGATAAGGAGTTGCGAAGCATACTGGGCGGGTTCCTGTTTACGGGAGATGATGTCTTTAAGAAAACCGGTATTCTCTCAGGCGGTGAGAAAAGCCGCCTTGCCCTTGCGCGCATTCTGCTCAGTCCTGTCAATTTCCTGATACTGGATGAACCGACAAACCACCTTGATATCTTCTCTCGGAATGTGCTGTGTGAAGCGCTTGAGAAGTATCCCGGAACACTGATCCTCATCAGCCATGATGAACAGCTTCTGTCGCTGCTGGCGGAAAAGGTCTACGAAGTTCAGAATGGTGGAATCAATCTCTTTGACGGTTCTTTTGACTACTATCTGCGCAAGAAGCAGGAACGGATTCGAAGAACGTTTGAATCCGCTAGGAATGTTTCAGCCTCAGGCAAGTCTCCCAGAGAAGCAGATAAGGAAAGAAAACGGAGGGAAGCTGAGCAGCGAAAAGCTCTGTACGCAAGCCAGAAGAAAATCAGGACAAGCATAAACAGAATTGAAAGAAAACTGCTTCCCCTTGAGGAGAAACGGGAAGAGCTTGAAGCTCTTCTGGGGGACCCTGAGATAATTTCTGATACAGCCCGGCTTGTTTCCCTTCAGAAAGAACATGCTTACATCTGTCAGGAGATTCAGGAATACGAGATAACATGGGACGAACTTGCCGAGGAGATGAACTCCGAAATATGAAATGCAAACGTGTCTGATTGCGGATGGGAGAATCTGAAATGAATATGAAAAGTTTCAGTGCAGGAGTGCTTTTTTTTCTAGGAATACTTGCAGCCTGCGGGCAGGTTGAAGAGGTGAACTCCGATGTATCGGGTGTGTGGGAGGGGTCAATATCCATCAGCGGAATCGAACTTGACATTATTGTAGAAGTTACTGTCGATGCTGCCGGATTGTACGATGCAGGTATTGATATTCCGGCGCAGGGGGCTTTCGGGCTGGAGCTTGTGAATGTTTACGTCAGGGGTGACAGTATTGGATTCAGTCTGCCCTCGAATCATGGAGAAGCTTCTTTCGCTGGATTGATAGATGGAGATCTGATAAGCGGTGTTTTCAGCCAGGGCGGAGCGCATGGCAGCTTTGAACTTCACCGCGCAGCGGAGATCACCACGGAAGAAATTCCTTACACCGTGACCGAGGTAACCATTACAGGTGACGATGTGTCGCTGGCCGGTACGCTCACTATTCCCGAGGGTACAGATCCTTTTCCCGCTGTTATTCTCTTCACGGGCAGCGGGCTTCAGGACAGGGATGAGAATGTTATGGGCTTCCCCGTATTCGGTGAACTTGCCGATCATCTGACTCGGTCCGGTATCGCAGTTCTGCGCTGTGATGACAGAGGTTTCGGTGGTTCCGATGGTGATATTGAGCACTTAACGGATTCCGTATTCGCCTATGATGCTTCTATCATGCTTGATTATATGCTTGATCAGCCTGAAATTGATTCCGGTTGCGTCGGTATTCTGGGTCACAGCGAGGGCTCGACAGTGGGTTTCATCACGGCGGACTGGAAACCTGAAAATGTTGCCTTCGTCGTAAGCATGGCAGGACCCTCTATAAGCGGCTACGAGGTTCTGCTGGGTCAGATAGAGACGATATCCCGTCAGGCTGGTCTCCCGGAGGAGGAAATCACCAGGAATGTCGAGACTCAGAGAAAGATCATGGACATCATTCTTGCGGGAGATGATCACTCAGAACTCGATGAGCTGTTCCGATCCGAGACGGTTGCGTCGCTTGAAGAACTGTCCGAAGAAGAACTTGCGGAATTGGGTGAAATTGATGTCTATGTGGATTACGTTGTTGCACAGTCCATTTCCCAGGTGGAATCGGACTGGTTCCTGAACTTCCTGCAGCACGATCCCGCAGATGAGATATCCGCAGTATCCTGCCCGGTTCTTGCACTGTACGGTTCACTTGATATACAGGTTCCACCTGAGCAGAATCTTGAATCGATGCAGATGGCCCTCTCCGGGAATCCTCTAGCCCGGGTAATGGTAATTGATGGGGCAAACCATCTTTTTCAGGCTGCAGTCTCCGGGTCAGTCGAGGAGTATGCTGCTCTGGAACCCGAATTCATCGATGGGTTCGAACTGATCGTATCGGACTGGATACTGGAGGTAACATCTACTCCACACTGATTACGTCGTAGCCCGTAAGTACTCCACAGGCATCGTTATTCATATCAACTCTTAACAGGCGGTGTTCTGCGTAGTTATCTCCTGAGTAATGCCCTGATAAACGCGTTGCCTTCGAGTGTTCCGTAACTCCCGCTTTCTGTGCTGGTTTCATCGTAACGGGTGACATCGTCGGGCTTTTCTCCCGGATGATATATAAGAAACGGTACCGGATCGTGGACATGGGTTCTGACATCGCAGGGGGTTCCGTGATCGGGTGTTATGGCGATCGCTACATCTTCCTTCATCTTCTCCGTTTCCTCTGCGATGAACCTGACCACTCTATTGTCAAGATATTCAATGGTTCTGATCTTCAGGTCCACATCACCTTCATGTCCCGCCTCGTCCGTTGCTTCAACATGAAGGTAAACGAAATCATAATCGCCCTTCAGGGCATCTATAGCAGCCTGAGCTTTGCCTTCGTAGTTGGTATCGTAGAGACCGGTTGCGCCTTCAACCTCTATAACATCCATCCCCGCGTAGATACCAAGACCTTTCACAAGGTCCACAGCTGAGATAACAGCACCTCTTATACCGTAAAGCTCGGAGAGAGTTTTCATCTGCGGTTTGTGTCCGGGAGACCAGAACCAGATTGAATTTGCAGGGTCCTTTCCTTCGGAAATCCGTTTAAGGTTGACCGGGTGATCCTTCAGGATCTCCTGCGATCTCAGAATGAGAATGTTCAGCAGAGCAGCCGTCTTATTACCTTCCGGCTCTGATGCATTGATCATCACATCACCGAATTCGGTACCTGGAACATCGTGCGGGGGCGTACATGAAACGGCATCGCTTCCATCTTTAAGCACAAACAGATGCCTGTAACTCACACCCGGGTAAAATGTCATAATATCGGAACCCAGTTCTTCATTCAGTGTTTCGATAAGTTGATGTGACTCTTCGGTACTGATATGCCCAGCTGAGTGATTCTTTATCTTCCTGTCTTCGATGCAGATAAGGTTGCATCTCATGGCAAGATCCGAGTACTCCAGATCAACTCCCATACTGGCAGCTTCCAGTACTCCCCGACCCTGAAACACCAGAGCGGGATCGTAGCCCAGTACAGAAAGGTTGGCAACCGCGCCTCCTGGAGGCACGTCAGGCTGCACGGTTACGAACTTCCCGCATTTTCCCCTTTTGCTGAGCGAATCGATGTGCGGTATATCCGCAGCCATGAGCGGTGTTTTGCCGCTCAGGCTCTCGATCGGTCGGTCAGACATCCCGTCTCCAAGAATAATAATGTACTTCATGATACTCCTTTTCTCCTGCCGAAGATAACTCTACAGTCCGATCAAGCCAATTGAGCCGTAAGGTT
>JBDLJP010000142.1:0-6004 GCA_039714295.1 Candidatus Fermentibacterota bacterium | reverse complement strand
GTTATCAATATGATCGGGTGCCATGCTAAAGAGGGGGAGGGAAGACCGCAGAGGGTGGAAACGGTGCTTGTTCACCAGGCTGATTTCGCCACTTTCAATCCCATGGTCATGCTCAAAAAAGGCCTTCTGATAACATAGGGACGTACCACATTTCTTCAACTTATTTGACGTGATACAATCTTATGAATTGAATATTCATAAGTATATCGCATATTATTGCATAATACTTCAATAAGTAATTGCCTTAATTCTACTGTATGATGATGTAGATATCATCAGCCGGATGATTACGAATTATTCTGTGATATCAAATATAGATTGACGCGTACTGGTAAGAAAAGCAGGTCCGACCTTGTGCTTGACTTGTTCCTGCAGGGGAACTATTTAAGGATACTCCTGTTTATACTATTTGAGAATCTGGATCAAAGTTCTTTAGATCATTCATACATTATTTGTAAGATGACTCTGTCTGTTGGAGGTAACAAATGTTCAAAGTGCTTACTATATCATTCCTGCTTTTTGCAGTAACAGCCAGTGCCGAAGTAGTTTACCGCGCCGAGGAATTTACGGAAACTGCCCGGTATCTTGGTATTGACGCTGAAGGTATTCTGCTGGAATTCAATCTTCCCGCTCTTACAGTGGAAGATGAAACGGTAGGGGATTTCGGCTCAGGAGATATTTTGAGAATTCCAGGAGAGGGAATGGCCATGCCTGTCGGAAGCCCTGATCTTCCGACTGTCAGAAGAATGGTTCTGATTCCGAATACAGGAGATATCAGAGCTGAAATCGTATCTGAAGAATCCTCACAGTTCGGAATTTATCACATTCCACCCGCTCAGCCTTCGCCCCTCAGAAACGGTGAAGTGTTTCCCTTCAGGGTAAATGAGGAACTCTATTCGATTTCAGAATATTATCCTGCCAGTGCCGTTGAGGTTGAGAACATATTTATTCTCAGGGACATCAGGGTTGCATGGGTAAGATTCAGTCCTGTCCGGTACAATCCTGTTACCGGCGAGACAATTATTACAACGAATGTTACAGTTCGTCTTATTTCCGAAGGAACAGGTGAGAACGAGCTCCATAGAGCAACTTCCGGGATTACCAGAAGTTTTATTCCGATGTACGAAGAAGTTCTCGGGTTTGAGTATGACGGCAGTGATGCTGTTGACGGGTCATATCTTGTAATCGGTACCGAGGAGAGCATAGGATATGCCCAGGATCTTATCGACTGGAAAAGGCAGAGAGGCTATGAGATAGAGTACGGTGTCGTACCGACTATCGGAAGTACCGCTGCAGAGATTGACACCTGGATAGAAAATGCTTTCAACACCTGGCCGAACCCGCCCGAATGGCTGCTTATCATGGGTGATCATAATATTGTTCCCACTCCTTATTACAACGGGCATGCTGCAGACAATTTATATGGCGTAATGGGTACTGCTACCAGTATCCCTTCAATTCACTATGGAAGGATAACCGGATACGATACTGATGACCTTCCATACATTACTTCCAAGATACTAAACTACGAAAGCGATCCTTTTCAGCCTGCACAAAGCTGGTTCCAGAAAGCTATAAGCATCGGAGATACAGGGTCACTCGATCCTGAACATTCGTGGGATTACGCGGAGATATTCATGGGTGCAGGAATGACAGTTGATTACTTCTGTTACACCGGGGGTATGGCTCCTACCACCGCCAATGTTTTCAACTCGATTGAAGAGGGTAAATCACTTGTCAGTTTTATCGGTCATGGAAGCATGACCGGCTGGACATCTCCATCGTGCGGAAGCATCAGCGATGTTCAAAGTATGACCAACGGCAGAATGCTGCCATGGATCAATTCAATAGCATGCCAGAATGGCAAATTTGACACTGGATACTGTTTCGCTGAAGCCTGGATGGGTGAGGGCGAGATCAGCAGTCCGAAAGGTGCTGTGGGAATCATGGCAGCCACCACGAACAGCCCATTCGGTCAGACCGATTCCCTTGCCATAAATACATTCCGGGCATACTTTGAGGAAAACCTCTGGCACATGGGAGCTGCAGTTGATTACGGTAAGATGAAAGTAGAGGAATATTACAATACAGGTGCCTATGACAGCAACCATATGCATATGATCTTCGGTTGTCCTGAATTTGATATTATTATCGATACATCAATCCTTACGTACGTGGCATGTGATCATCCCGCAACAATCGAAGAAGGCAGCTGGAATGTAACTGTAACAGCTGATGGATCGCCTGTTGAAGGAGCGCTTGTAGGCGTTGTTCAGGATACAACTCTGCTTCAGAGCGGTTACACTGATGCTTCCGGCCTCTTAACCCTTGCAATTCCTTCAATTCCAGGCACAGAATATGTTACTGTTACATGTACATACCATAATCTGTATCCCTATGTAGATTCCGTACCCGTATCCGGTGTGGGTGTTTCAGGCGGTGAAACAGGTGCTCTGAGCTTCGGTCTTTCCGTTCCTGCACCAAACCCGTCTGCTGGTTCCGCTGCAATAGCCTTTACCCTTCCTGAGACGGGAAACATGTCTCTTGATATTTACGATGTCTCCGGAAGGCTTGTCACCAGTATTGCATCCGGCTCCATGCTTGCGGGAAGCCATTCAGTGATCTGGGCGGGAACCGATTCTGCCGGTGCTCCCGCTCCCGGCGGTATCTATCTTCTGAGACTTTCTGCCGGCGGTAATACTATAACAAGGTCCTGCGTGATCATCAGATAAGCCTCGAATATCATCCTGAAGCGGGGGTATACTTTATGGTATGCCCCCGCCCGGCTCTCACGCTGCTTGACGAGTCCTGCCATTAATCGCTAGATTTCAGCGTTATTAAATTGTGCCGAAGCTTGGAGATGGCTGTCCAAGAACAGTTCACCGGCGGGTGTCCGGTGTTATCGCCAGGCCGCGATGTATTCGTGAGGCACTAAAAACGGAGGTTACTTAATGTCAAGATATCGCGGTCCGAAATTTCGTAAGATAAGGTCTTTGGGACCCCTTCCCGGTCTTACCAGAAAAGATCCTGCCAATCCTAATCCGCCGGGAGAACATGGCGGCAGGTGGCGCAGGAAAAGAGCTTCTACATACCGGCTTCAGCTTATAGAGAAACAGAAGATAAGATTCAACTACGGACTTTCCGAGAAACAGCTTCGAAAGTACTACAGCAAAGCTACTTCAATGAAGGGTGAGACTGGTCATAACCTTCTGCAGCAGATCGAACGCAGACTGGACAATGTCGTTGCCAGATCGGGTTTCGCCATTTCCATACCTGCCGCGCGTCAGCTTGTCTGTCACGGTCATATAACCGTTAACGGCAGAAAACTGGACATTCCGTCCTATCTTGTAAAGGTCGGTGATGTAGTTTCGCTGAAGGAGAAGAGTAAGAAGCTTAAAGTTGTTGAGACTAACATTACAGAAGGTTCCGGTATTGGTGTACCGGCGTTTCTTGATGTTGATCCAGCTGCAAGGAAGATAATCATGAAGGTTCTTCCTTCCAGGGAGGATGTTCCTCTTGAAGTAGATGAAAGAATGGTTGTTGAGTTCTACTCCAAATAGAAGTATCAGTATAGAGAAAACCCGTGGAAAGCTATGCAATCCACGGGTTATTCTGTCTATCAGAAATTAGCAGAAGCTCAGCTTAATCCATATCATCAAGCGTGACTGCCCAATCGAATCCGTTTTCGTTAACATCAATGCCCCAGAGGGTATAGGTGTCACCGTCTACGTCCTCTACTTTTATATCGTAAACACCGGGATCTACCCAGACTGTGATCTCGCTTGATCCGGTAAGAATTTCGCTACCAAGGCGGTCTTCACCCCAGGGGCCATCCGAAGCATCGACATATACGTAATAGATATCCCATCCGCCCAGATTATTCGCGATTGTGACGGGTGCAATCCCATCACCTGTCTCAAGAGAAACGCCTGCGGATACTACTTCGTCTGAAATGGAATCAATATCATCGAGTGTTACGACCCAGACATAACCGTCGGTGTCAACTTCAACTTCCCAGAGAGTATAAGTATCACCGTCTTCGTCCTCGATCTTAATATCATAAATTCCGGGATCAAGCCTGACGATAAGCTCATCATTCTGGTAGAGGAGTTCAGAGCCAAGACGGTCTTCACCCCAGGGAGTGTCCGAAGCATCAACATATACGTAGAAAATATCGTATCCACCGAGGTCGTTGATGATCGAGACAAATGTGGTTCCCTCACCTGATTCAACTATCTTGGGATCGACGAGTTCATCTTCATCCCAGCCGGAATCCATATCATCGAGCGTTACACTCCACTGGTAGCCCTCAGCTCCGATCTCGACCTGCCAGAGTGTGTATGTATCGCCGTCTTCATCCGTAACCATCATGTCCCAGGTACCCTCTTCGATCTCAACAGTAAAGGATTCTCCCGGAGCAAGGATATCTTCACCGAGGCGGTCCTCGCCCCACAGATCAACCGAAGGATCGATGAGTATGTAGTATATATCCCACATCTCAAGCCCATTTGTAATGGTGACTTCAACCATTGCAGCTTCGTCAGTATCCTCTGCCGGCGTTGTTGTTGTTCCCTCTTCTGCCTGTTCACCGCATGAAGCGAACAGCGCAATAGCAAGTATACTGAGAAGGAATGCTAATTTCTTCATCAAGTTTCCTCTCTCTCTATTTCCGGTTTTCCGAACCGGTACGGTTCAAACATTCATTAATTACGGATTACTCGTATCTGATAATAACCCTGCATTAGAACCAGTGAGGGCATCATTGATACTGTTTCTGAATAATCCATCCAGACTGAGTTTCCAGTACCCTTCCTCAAGAATCATCAAGTAGCTTCGAGATTCAGCAGAAGACAGAGTAATACCCGCCTGGTCTCCCTGTACGAAAATCATAGTTACATCTCCACTGAAGTCAATGTACTCCCGGCACAGTATTGGAAGAAGGTCCAGACCGGATTCGTATCCGTACAGTCCTTTGATCTGGAGGTCTGAAGCAAGTGAATCGAGCAGCAGTATGGTAGCGGAACTCAGTGAAGCGGCAGCTGCTTCCCATTCTTTTCTGTTGATGTATTCTGATGCATCATTGTAGCTGTTGAGTATATCCTGCTGTGTCGCTGACCATGAGCATGATATCAATGTCGGAAATATTACAAGGAGCAGTGCGAGAAGAATGCTGCGCAGATAAAACATGTTCTCCCTTACCTGTCATAACAAATACACCATAGTCTGTTCTATTCATATCTTCTCGTCAATGTCAGGCTGCGGAGCTTTCATTTGTCTGATATCCTGTTATTATTCATGCAACCATCGGAGGTATGGATTTGTCAATTATGGGCAGTGGTGAGTTTCAGCTGGAGTTACCATGGACGGGAGAACTGGATTCGGTAACAGGGATACCACCTAGAAAGGCCCTGGATAGCACCTTACCAGTACTTCTTCGTATCATGGGCGAAGAAAATCTTCCACTTTCGGTGATAATGATAGATATCGATCATTTCAAGGTTTTCAATGACAGATGGGGTCATGACACCGGTGACAGAGTTCTCCGGCATGTTAGCTGTATCATTCGGAAAGTTGTTAAGTACCGTGGAGAGGCTTACAGGTATGGCGGTGAGGAGATCACCCTGCTGCTTCCTAACACATCATCAGACGAGGCTGAGAGGACAGCGGAGAGAATCCGTCAGAGCATCTACGATTCACCACTGGAAAGACAACCCTCAAAGGATGATGAATCTTCACCAATTCCGCTCTCAGTGACTATCTCTCTGGGTGTAAGTACATTTCCCACTGTTGCCGGCAGTGAACTCCTTGTCGCTGCCGACCAGGCTCTTTACGATGCTAAGAAGGAAGGTAGAAACAGGGTTGCCGTATTCAATTCCCGGAAGAAGGATGAGAGTCTCCCGGTTGTTCTGGATGTCAGGTTCCCGGCCGCTTCCTCCATCAGTGAAGGCAGTTATATTATTCTGACAAGCTGGTTCAGGCACAGGGGCGAACTGACGGAGATCGA
>JBDLJP010000141.1:0-6025 GCA_039714295.1 Candidatus Fermentibacterota bacterium | reverse complement strand
ACGATATAAGATACCTTCTTGATGTTTCTCATCTGCTCAAGGCCGAGCGGACCGCTTTCCAGGTCAATCAGAGATTCAGAGGCAAAACCCTTGCCATGCTTTTCGAAAAGAGATCAACAAGAACGCGCTGCGCTTTTGAAACGGCATTCGGTGAAGAGGGCGGTCACCCGGTATTTCTCTCCAGTTCCGATATTCAGCTTGGAGCGAAGGAAAGTATCGAGGATACGGCCAGAGTTCTCGGCAGAATGTTCGATGGCATAATGTTCAGAGGGTTTGAACACAGAACGGTGGAAACACTTGCTGAGTTCTCCGGAGTGCCTGTGTACAATGGTCTGACGGACATGTTCCACCCGACTCAGGTTCTTGCGGACCTTATGACCATGGAAGAAAACTTCGGTCATCTTGAGGGTTTGAATTTCGTATATACCGGTGACGGCAGGAATAATATGGCAAACAGCCTGATGGTGGGATGTGCCGCGATGGGCGTGAACTGTACAATTCTGGCGCCGGAATCTCTTTATCCCGAATCAGAGCTTGTTGATACTGCGAAGCAGATTGCTTATGATTCCGGTTCAGCTCTGTCAATAACCTCTTCAATAGAGGAAGCTGTGGCCGGAGCTGATGTGATATACACGGATGTCTGGGTTTCCATGGGCGAAGAGGACAAGGCGCGGGAAAGAGTCAAGCTTCTGGAACCCTACAGGGTCAATTCAGAAATGATGGAACTGACGAATAACCCTGAAGTTAAATTCATGCACTGCCTGCCTGCAGTGAAGGGAAATGAAGTTACTGCTGAAGTTATTGAGGGAAGTTCTTCAGTCGTCTGGGATGAGGCTGAGAACAGAAAGCACACCATAAAAGCTCTTATGGTGGCAAGCCTGCTTTAGATGGAGAGTAAATGATCTTTCTGCTTTTGCTTCTGATTGCCGGTGAAGAATCGACGGATCTTATTCCTTTGCAGCCTATGATCGAAGCGGTCGATCCGGCGGAGTATATTGTAGGACCGGGCGACATTCTGTGGTTCTCCATACGGGATGCGGGTCCGGCTTTGCTGATGGGAAATCCGGACGGATCTGTTTTCTATATGACAATTACACCGGACGGTTATGCTGTTGTTCCTTCAACGGGCGCCTGGCTGGTTGCAGGGCTCCGATTAAACGAGGCAACCAGTCTTATTGAAGCTGGTTTTGCGGCGAGGTACCCTGGTCTCCGCTGCATGGCGGGACTTGCCGTTATCAGGACATTCAGAATTCCTCTCAGCGGTCAGGTCGCCTCACAGGGAATTTATGAAATCGATGGAGCCAGCAGACTGTCGGATCTGCTGGATATGGCCGGCGGGATAGCATCCGCCGGAAGCTGGACGTCAATACAGATATTTCATTCAAACGGAGACACCACAGAGATCGACTTAACAAGGTTTCTTCTGAACGGCTGCATGCATTCCAATCCCACCCTTTCGCTTGGAGACAGAGTGCATATTCCCCAGGCGGAAGAATTTGTCAGTATAGAGGGTGCCGTGAAAATGTCAGGTTTTACTACCACCGCCTACGGGGGCGGACCGGAAACCAACACCTGGTCTGGAAGCATCAGGGGAACCGTAGAGTACATCCCGGAAGAAACTGTCAGCGGTCTCGTTCGGAGGGTTGGCGGAACCAGAGCATGGGCATCAAGAGACAATTGCTACATCATGAGAATTCTTCCGGACGGTACTGAAGGTACAATCAGAGCCCCGCTGGATAACCCTTCGATCGACCCGGAACTTCTTCCGGGAGACAGAGTGGTCTGTCCGGGAATACCGCCTGTGGTGATGGTATCCGGGTTCGTACACGCTCCGGGAGTATTTTCGCACACAGCCGGAATGGATGTATTCTACTATATCTCACAGGCAGGAGGTCTTCTGCGCGAGGCATCCGGATCCGGAGTTAAAATCGTACTGCCGGATGGAAACGAGGTGCGCTCTTCAGATGCAGGAGCGATAACACCTGGATCCACCGTGGTTGTTCCGCGAAAAGCAATTGTGGGCTGGGAGGATCCCCTGCTGATCTTTACAAGCATAGCGTCGATAATTATCGCGTGGAAGAGTCTGGAATAGTATGACCGAGAAACGACGACCGCTTTGGTACCTGTTCCTTATGCTTAAGAACAGATGGTTCCTCGTGAAGGCGCTTCTTATCATCATGATTCCCACGATTATTGTCACTTACCTTATGAAGAAAAAATACACGGTAATATCGATGGTAATGCCGCCCGAAGATCAGTCAGCCTCCGGTCTTTCCATTGCCGGTCTTGGCCTTTCGGAATTTGCCGGTTACTTCAGCGGGGGAATGGGATTTTCCCTGCCCCTGATGACCACAATGTCGGATGTCTTCGAAGAAATATTGAAAAGCAGATCTCTTATCGAACATGTGATTCTGTCAACCGCTTTTATCGATTCAACAGATCTCAGAAGTGTTTACGATCAGGACAATGATCTGGGACTTTACTGGGCAAGGTTGAAATTCGAGGAAAACTATTCAGCCAGCGTTACACCGTCTGGATTTCTGAAAATACAATTTACCGCAGGGGATCCGTTGTACGCAGTTGAAGTATCCGAATCCATAATCATGACGCTTGACAGCATTAACAGCGAGATCGAGATCAGCAGGCTTAAACAGACAACGGCTTTTCTTGAATTGAGATGGGCAAATGCGGACAGTCTTCTGAGTCTTTCCATACTCAATCTGCAGAACTTTGAGCAAGAGCATGGTATTATTAACCCGGATCAGGAATTACTGGCATTCATAGAAAATATAACAGAACTCAAAAGACAGTATATAGTTCTTCTAACTGATGCTACTGCAATCCGGGCAGGGATCTCCGGTGGTTACAGTTCATCAGCTCTTCTTATGGAACGGCAGGCTCAGGAACTTCTTGAAGTTATAAAAATGCTTGAGTCCGGTAATCCTTCAGAGGGTTACGAGGATATCCTGACTTCTTTGTCCCCGGGCGAGTATTCGACTATTCAATACGAATACGCGGGTCTGAGGGCGGATTATGAAATGGCCCTGAGATTGGCTGCCGGTGCGGAAATGAGCCTGCAGCAGGCAATAGTGGCCGAGGGGAGGGAACAGCAATCAATCAGAGTTCTCGACCCGCCGAGACACCCCGGCTGGAAGAGCAAGCCTAAACGAAGTCTTATCTGGCTGGAGGTTTTCGCTCTGGCATTCATTTCTCTGTTCGGATTCCTGATAGCCAGGGAGAATATCCGGAACAGCCAGAAGAGAAGCCCCGAGGAGTGGGAGCCGTGGCGCAGACTGTTTGAAGAGATCAGGAGAGAATTTTCCTTCAGAAGGAAATAACTCTTAACTAGGGTTTCTTTTCATTCATGAAATCGATGTATTTCCTGTACCGTATTTTCGATATCGATCCGCTTTCAACTGCTGATTTTACCGAGCATCCGGGTTCTGAAAGATGCAGACAGTCTCTGAATCTGCAATCATCAAGATAATCCCTGAATTCGGGGAAACAGAATTGCAGTTCATTCCGTGGAATATGATCGATCGAGAACATTCTCAGACCCGGAGTATCAATAACTGCAGTATTCCGCTCAAAGAGGATCAATCTGGCGGCAACCGTTGTATGCTTGCCTTTGCTGGTCTTGGGGTTCAGTGTGCCTATCCTGACATCAAGGGATGGATCGTAATACTTCACAAGTGACGTTTTACCCGCTCCGGACGGGCCTGTCATGACGACAGTTTTTCCCCTTATGTGTTCGAGCAGTTCATCCGTACCGCAGCCCGTTGCGCAGCTGACCTGAAAGACAGGATAACCTGTTTTACGCTGATCGTAGGCTGCAAGAATCCGGTTTTTCAGTTCTTCGTCACGCGTGCCGCAGAGATCCATTTTGTTCAGCACGATAATCGCGTTCAGATCCATCCAGGTGGCCCCGGCAAGAGCCCTGCAGACAAAACCGTCACTGAACTGAGGCTGCTTGATAGAGGCGATTACCAGGACCATGTCAACGTTGGCAGCAATTATCTGGGTTGATCTTCCACTGGGTGCTGTACGCTGAAGAACAGAGGATCTCGGGAGGATCCGCTCGATAAGCGGAATGCCGGAAGTTGTGACAGCAAGAGCATTATCTCCGGTAACAGGTTTAGTTTCGTGGTAAACTTTTCCGCTTACTCTGGCGTTCATTTCAAGACCGGTTTCGTCGATAACGGTAACGCCTCTTCTTCCAACGGAAGAGATTCTGCAGGAGAACTGATCGGAATTCAAAAGGACCCTTCCAGTGAATCGGGTTCTGTGAATCTCACGATGTGCTCTCCCTCCCGGCCCCAGCCCAGTATTTCCCTGACCATACGTTCGAGATAGATCGAATCGGTTTGGAGAAGTTCGATCTCGATTTCAAGTGAATCGATCTCAGCGTGGAGGCTTTCTATCGACAGGGAAATCCTGTCGACATCTCCCTTGAGTCCGGCCATGGCAATGAATCCATGTCTGTTGAAGACGAGAATCGCTGCAACAATGACAAAGACGGAAACGAGTACTACATAAAATAGTCGTCGATTTCCGTTACCCCGCTGCTGCCTCAAATCAATTTCCTCTATCGATTCCAAAGAATTGAGGACCTCTGAAGACTGCCTGTGTTCCAAGCTCTTCTTCTATTCGCAGCAGCTGATTGTATTTTGCTACTCTGTCTGTTCTGCAGGCGGATCCCGTTTTCAGAAGGTCGGTATTCATTGCAACTGCGAAATCGCTGATGTATGTGTCCTCGGTTTCGCCGCTCCGGTGGCTTACAACAGCCTTCCAGCCATTCTTATGGGCGAGATTCACAGTGTTCATAGTTTCGGTTACTGTTCCGATCTGGTTCAGCTTTATCAGAATCGAATTAGCTGCATCAGATGCGATGGCTCTTGACAATCTATCCTCGTTAGTCACAAGAAGATCATCTCCAATAATCAGTATCCTGTCCCCGAGAAGACGGTTCATTCTGACCCAGCCATCCCAATCGTCCTCTGCGAGTCCGTCTTCGATACTGACAATGGGGAACTCGTCGATAAGCTCGCTCCAGTAATCCACCATTCTGACGGAAGTGAGTCCTTCAGGGTCACATCCGTGCATGAAATACAGACCATCTTTGTAAAATTCACTTGCTGCAGGATCAAGAGCTATGAAGACATTTGTTCCGGCGATGTACCCCGCATCCGAAATACTTTCAACTATAAGTTCCAAAGCCGCTCTGTTGGAGGGGAGATCGGGAGCCAGCCCACCCTCGTCGCCCACCGTCGTAGAAAGCCCCATAGATGCCGCTCTTCGCCTCAGAGCATGAAAAATCTCCGTTCCGGCCTGAAGGGCTCTGCTGAAACTTCCAAATCCCGATGGGACTATCATGAACTCCTGCAGATCTATAGGATTAGAAGCATGCTGACCGCCATTGAGAATATTCATGAAAGGTATGGGAAGGTGCCTTGCGCCCGGACCGCCGAGATACCGGTACAGAGGAAGCCCCAGGTGGCTTGCCGCTGCCCGTGATACGGCCATTGAAACAGCCAGCATGGCGTTTGCTCCAAGCGTGCTTTTGTTGAGTGTTCCATCTATCCGGATCATTATTTCATCAATTACCGCCTGGTTCAGGGCGGAAAGACCGTAGATTTCCGGTGCTATAACCTTTTGTATGTTATCGAGAGCTTTCTGAACACTTTTTCCCCCGTAGGAGTCGCCTCCGTCTCTCAGTTCAACAGCTTCATGTTCTCCCGTTGACGCTCCGCTTGGAACCGCTGCCCTCCCCCATCCTCCATTCAGAAGAAACACTTCGACCTCTACCGTGGGATTTCCTCTTGAATCGAGGATCTGACGTGAGTGAATATCAATTATGTCCGGCATCTGCATTCCTTTCTAATAGGTATTATTCATCAGGTAATATACAATGTGAAGTGATGCTTGATATGACACTAGGAATATATAACCTGGTTCGATCCCGTAGAGATGTAATCGGCAACAATATCTTCCGGCGTACTTGTTTTGAGAATGGATAGAATAGCAT
>JBDLJP010000140.1:0-6133 GCA_039714295.1 Candidatus Fermentibacterota bacterium | reverse complement strand
CAACGATTTTGACGGGATCAGGAAAACCCTTGCCAAGGAAGCCACATCTCTGGGAGCCGGAATTGAGAAGAATGAGGACTCGGCCACAATGTGGATCTACGAGGCGCTGAGGGGTACCGACGCTCCCAATCTTGATCACGCAAGAAGCTATCTCAGATCGATGTTCTTCGATTCGAAACGCTACAGTCTCAGTGAGGTTGGAAGGTACAAGCTTAACGAACGCCTGAATATTTCCACTTCCATGGAAAAGCTGACCCTCACAGTGCCTGATATGGTTGCCATTGTTGAAAACCTCATAAGACTACGCGAGGGCAGAAACACCTCGGACGATATTGACCATCTCGGAAACAGAAGGGTCAGAACTGTCGGAGAACTTCTCGGACAGGAATTCTCAAAGGGACTCAGCAGAATGGCGAGGACCATACGGGACAGAATGGGACATCAGGACCGTGAAAAATTAACTCCCCATGATCTTGTCAACTCCAGAACCCTTTCCAGTGTGATAAACACATTTTTCGGTTCCAGCCAGCTCTCACAGTTCATGGAACAGACCAATCCTCTCGCCGAACTTACTCACAAGAGAAGAACAAGTGCTCTCGGGCAGGGTGGATTGACAAGAGAGAGGGCAGGTTTCGATGTCAGAGATGTGCATCATACACATTACGGACGTATGTGCCCTGTTGAAACCCCTGAAGGACCCAATATCGGTCTCATCACCACTCTGGCTGTTTTCGCCTCCATTAACAGGTTCGGCTTCCTGGAAACACCCTATCGCCGCGTGATTGATGGGAAAGTAACAGACGAAGTTGTTTACCTTTCGGCCGATAGAGAGGACCGTACTACGATAGCCGAAGCCGATGCGCCTATGGATAAAGACGGGAACCTTGTAGGTCCCCTTGTACGAACCAGGCGGGCAGGTACGTTCCCGATGATATCCCCGAGTGACGTTGAATTTATCGATGTCAGTCCCAGACAGCTTGTGGGCGTTTCAGCTGCTCTGATCCCATTCCTTGAGCATGATGATGCTAACAGGGCGCTTATGGGTTCGAATATGCAGCGTCAGGCGGTTCCTCTTCTCTATCCCCATTCTCCTATTGTAGGAACCGGTATGGAATTAAGGGCTGCTCTGGATTCGGGAACCCTTGTAACAGCACTCAGGGCGGGAACCGTACAGGAAGTCGATGCATCTTACATTGTCATAAAAGCTGATTGTGAAGTGCATGATTTCAACAGATTTGATACCTACCACCTGAACAAGTTCAAAAGAACGAACCAGGATACATGCTCCAACCACAGACCCCTGGTCAGTGTCGGGGATGTGGTTCAGAAGGGTTCGGTTCTGGCGGATGGTATGGCAACCAGGAACGGTAAACTCGCGCTCGGTGTCAATGCAACGGTGGCTTTCGTTCCCTGGAACGGCTACAATTTTGAGGATGCTATTGTTGTCAGTGAAAGGGTCATCAGGAACGATGCTTTCACTTCAGTTCATGTAGTTGAACTGGAAACTCAGTTCAGAGAGACAAAACTCGGCCCTGAAGAACTGACAAGAGAGCTTCCCAGTGTAGATAACCCCGAAGAGATAGTTAACCTGGATGAAGACGGCATCATTAAGGTCGGTTCCAGAGTGAGGGAGAGGGATATCCTTGTCGGTAAGATCACTCCGAAAGGAGAACAGGATCTTTCACCCTCCGAAAGACTGATCAGGGCGATATTCGGGCAGAAGGCTGGAGACGTGAAGGACGCGTCTCTGAGGGCGCCTACCGGTATGGACGGCATGGTTATCGATGTGAAAGTCTTTTCAAGGAAGGACAAAACTGAAAGAACCCGCCGTGAGATCGATGAAAAGCGGGACAGATTCAGAGATGAGTTCGAGGAAAAAGAGAAGCGCCTGTTCGCCGAACGTGACGAACTCCTCATTGAAATCCTCCGGGGACAGAAAGCTGTCAGCCTGGTTGATAAGCTTACGGGAGAGGTAATGGTTTCCCCCGGAAGAAAGCTGTCGGCAACCTTCCTGAGTAAAGCAAATTTCTCCGATATAGACTCGAGTCAGCAGCTTGTGGATGATCTTAAGGCTGATGATGAAACACGTCAGATACTTAGAAATGCCGCAAAGGAACACAAGAGACTCGAAAACGAACTGGAAACCGCAGAGGAAAAACTCATGCGGGGTGACGATCTTCCCCCCGGAGTTATCAAGACAGTAAAAGTGTACCTGGCGAAACGCCGTAAACTGCAGGTCGGTGATAAGATGGCCGGAAGGCATGGAAATAAGGGTGTCGTCAGCATTATCGTTCCTCAGGAGGATATGCCATATCTGCCTGATGGAACTCCCATCGATATCTGCCTTAACCCGCTCGGAGTGCCAAGCAGGATGAATGTTGGTCAGATAATGGAAACGAACATCGGATGGGCTGCGAAAAATGATGGCTACGATGTAGTCACACCTGTGTTCGATTCGGCTACCAACGTGGAGATCGAAGATGCTCTCGAGGCAGCCGGTTTTAATAGAGACGGGAAAACTGTACTCTTTGACGGCAGGACCGGTGAACCCTTTGATCAGAGGGTCACTGTCGGGATTATGTATATGATGAAACTGGCGCATCAGGTTGAGGATAAACTCCATGCCAGGGCTACAGGCCCCTACGCAATGGTTACTCAGCAGCCTCTCGGAGGTAAAGCGCAGAATGGTGGTCAGAGGTTGGGAGAGATGGAAGTATGGGCTCTTGAAGCCTACGGCGCGGCGCATTGCCTGAAGGAAATGCTTACCATCAAGTCGGATGATGTTGATGGAAGGGCTCGTGCCTATAGCGCGATGGTGAACGGAGAAAATATACCGCAATCCCTGACTCCCGAATCATTCAACGTTCTTCAGAATGAGATGAGAAGCCTGGCTCTGGATGTTGAATTGCTGCCCGCAGAAGGGGAGGAATAAAATGTTAGAGAACATTTCCCGACGTGATGCCAGAGTGCTGCTCTCAGACTTCGGAGGTATGAAGATCAGCCTCGCCTCCCCCGAGACTATACGGAAATGGTCTCATGGAGAGGTCAGCCAGGCTGAGACCATTAACTACAGAAGCTATAAGCCTGAAGCAGAAGGGCTGTTCTGTGAGCGTATTTTCGGTCCCGTCCGGGATTGGGAGTGCAGCTGCGGAAAATACAAGAGAATACGTAACAAGGGGATCGTATGTGACAGATGCGGTGTCGAGGTAACACATTCCCGTGTCCGCAGAGAGCGCATGGGGCATATAGACCTTGCTGTACCTGTCGTTCATATCTGGTTCTTCAAATCCAGAAAGATCTCCAAACTTCTCAATATCACGAACCTTAAGCTGGAGCGTGTTATTTATTACGAGTCCTATATCGTTACCAAATCCGATCATCCGGATATCACTATCGGTATGATCCTGACCGATGCGGAGTACAGGGAAGCTAAGAAGGAGTATGGTGATGTCTTTAAGGTAGGTATGGGAGCTGATGCAATCCGGACGATGCTCTCTGACCTTGACCTTGAGGAAATGGCGACCACTCTGCGAACCAGCATAGCGAACGAGACAACCTTTTCGCGCAGAAAGAAAAATATAAAGAGACTGAAGGAAGTTGAAGCTTTCAGATTGTCATCAGAGGATAATAAACCGGAGTGGATGATCCTTCAGATACTTCCCGTGCTGCCTCCGGATCTGCGGCCTCTGGTTCCGCTTGATGGAGGAAGGTTCGCTTCCAGTGACCTGAACGATCTGTACCGGAGGGTTATCAACAGGAACAACAGACTGAAAAGACTGCTTGACCTTCAGGCTCCCGATGTCATTCTCAGGAATGAGAAAAGGATGCTGCAGGAAGCCGTGGATGCGGTACTTGATAACAGCTCAAGGCGTAAACCCGTAAAAGGAGCCGGAATGAGGCCCCTCCGATCCCTGTCGGATCTTCTGAAGGGTAAGCGCGGAAGATTCCGCCAGAACCTTCTTGGTAAAAGGGTTGATTATTCCGGAAGAAGCGTCATCGTTGTCGGTCCTGACCTGAAACTTAATCAGTGCGGTCTTCCCAAGACCATGGCACTGGAACTCTTCAAGCCCTTTATAGTCGCCAGAATCAGCAAACTTCTTGATGAAAGCGTTAAAAAGGCCACCAAGAGATGGGAAGATGCGGACGATATTGTATGGCCTGTTCTCGAAGATGTTATTCAGAATCATCCTGTTCTACTGAACAGAGCTCCTACTCTTCATCGCCTTGGAATCCAAGCATTTGAGCCGGTTCTTGTCGAGGGAAAAGCGATTCAGCTGCATCCACTGGCCTGCTCAGCGTTCAATGCGGACTTTGATGGAGACCAGATGGCAGTTCACCTTCCCCTCTCCGCTGAAGCCCAGGTTGAGGCCAGGATGCTCATGATGGGCAGCAAGAATATCCTCAGACCCGCCAGCGGTGAACCGGTTACTACCCCGAGCCATGATCTCGTCATTGGCGCATATTACCTCACGAAGCCTCTTCCGGGGGCACAGGGAGAAGGGATGATCTTCTCTTCAACTGACGAGGTCCGGGGTGCCTATGACGCGGATAGAATTGCTCTTCATGCCAAGATCAAGATCAAGGGAATCAATCGGATTGTTGAAGAGAACGGTAAAAACAAACGTATCACCCCTCCATTCTGGAAGGACTATACGACAGTCGGTCAGGTTCTTTTTAACGAGATAATCCCGGATGAGCTTGGTTTTATACATGCCAATGCGAGGATACCTCATGAAAAAGTCTTCAGTAAGAAGGGCTTGAATCAGCTGGTGGGCAGATGTTTCAACGAGCTGGGAGCGGTTCGGACAGCAGTTATGCTTGACAATCTCAAGGAACTCGGATTTCACTATTCAACAACATCCGGACTGACTGTTGGAATGAGAGATATGCTCATCCCCGACACTAAAAAAGATATCATAGGCAGAACCTCCCACGAGATCGAACTCATCGAGAAGAGTTCGAAACGGGGAGAGCTTACTGAAGCCGAGCGATACAACAGAGTGATAGATAACTGGGCAAAAGCTACCGAAGAAGTGAAGAACGCAATGATGGAAGGCCTGAGCCACGATAACCACGGCTTCAATCCGGTGTTTATGATGGCCAACTCGGGTGCAAGAGGAAGCGTTGATCAGATGAAGCAGCTTGCCGGTATGCGCGGACTGATGGCCAAACCCAGAAAGAAGCTCACCGGAGAGCTCGGGGAAACAATCGAAACCCCTATCATCTCCTCCCTGAAGGAAGGTCTTTCGGTCATTGAGTACTCCATTTCAACCCATGGTTCGAGGAAGGGTCTTGCCGATACTGCTCTGAAAACCGCCGATGCCGGTTATCTTACAAGAAGACTCGTTGATGTCTGCCAGGATGTCATAATCACCACAGAAGACTGCGGGACGATCAGGGGAAGGGTCATTACTGCCCTCAAAGAGGGTGAAGAGATAATTGAACCGCTCCGTGATCGTATCCTGGGCAGGGTTGCAGCGGAAACAATCTACAGACCGGGAACAGATAATGTAGTCTGTGAAGCCGGTCAGGAGATAACCACGGAACTTGCTTCAGAGATTGACGAAATCGGAGTTGAATCCGTGCGCATCAGAAGTGTTCTGGCATGCGAAGCCAAGAGAGGTCTCTGCAACAAATGTTACGGATGGGACCTATCCAGGAACAGAATGGTCACTAATGGAGAAGCCGTCGGAGTTATCGCAGCCCAGAGTATTGGAGAACCCGGAACTCAGCTTACTCTCCGTACTTTCCATACGGGAGGTGTCGCAGGAAGGCAGACAAGGGAATCGGAAGTCGTCGCAAGACATTCAGGTTTCGTGAGTTACCATAATCCCTGCATTGTGAAGAGTACTGATGAAAATAGTAATCCAATAATGATCAGCACCAGAAACACGCAGCTGGACATTCTAGATAAGTCCGGTGAAGTCCTCTCCACCTACGATATTGTGGTCGGATCACAGATGTCTGTTGAAGACGGTCAGAAGGTCAAGAAGGATAGTCTGATCTGCAGAAGTGATCCCTTCATTATTCCGATAGTCGCGGAGCAGGAAGGTAGCGTACACTACGTCGATATCGAAGAAGACACTACTTTGAAGGAGGAGATCGACAGCGAGCAGCGCAAGCAGATGGTTAT
>JBDLJP010000139.1:0-6148 GCA_039714295.1 Candidatus Fermentibacterota bacterium | reverse complement strand
CTTCCGGTCACAGCGCAGGAATTTACAAGAATGATAGAGGCATCTTCAGGCTCAGAAACCCTCTCCATGCCGCATCTGCATCTGAATTCATCCAGGATCGCTTCGGTCTCAAAGGCATTCAGTCTGCATCCGAGAGTGTGACCGAAAATCCTGTGCGGTTCTGTCTTTTTCTGTGACTGCGGAAGGGAGGCCTCCTCCCTCCCGCAATCATCTATCGAATTCCTACTTCTTTTTATCGTCTTCTTCATCTGCTTCAGGAGCCTCTTGGGCCGCTTCCGCGGATTCCTCTTCTGCAGGTTCCAAAGCGGTTTCATCAGCTTCTTCCGGAGCCTCTTCTTCTACCACTTCCGCAGATTCCTCTTTTTCGGGAGTTACAGCAATCTCAGCTGCTTCTTTTTCAAAATCGCCGGGATCGTCTTCATCCGGGGGATAAGTCGTTTCTTCTTCAGGTACATCCTTTTCGCGTCCCTCAAGGCTCTCCCTGAAAGCGCTCAGTTCCTCCATCGGTCTGCCATTGAAGTAACTCCGTACACTCAGTACAATTCTTCTGCTTGATGCTTCAAGTTCGATAACCCGCAGAGGAAGCTCATCACCGCGACGGATAACCTCCGCCGGGTCTTCGAGATCTTCCCAGCCGAGCTGACTCTGGGGTACGAATCCCTCAATGTAATCATCAAGACGGACAACAACTCCCCTGTCCAGAAGCTGTACTACTTCGCCTTTGGCGTCTTTTCCTACAGGATAACGCTCTTCCATGGTATTCCATGGGTTCTCCTGCGTCTGTTTCAGGCCAAGTGATATGCGATTGTTCTCCACATCGATATTAAGAACGACAACATTAAGCACATCACCCTTCTTCAGAAGATCGGAGGGATGGTTTATTCTTCTCGTCCAGCTCATATCGCTGATGTGAACAAGACCGTCTATCCCCTCTTCGATCTCAACGAAAGCACCGAAGGATGTAAGGTTCCTGATCTTGCCCTGAATCTCGGTTCCAACCGGATACCGCTCTTCAATAGAATCCCAGGGATTGTCCAGTGTCTGCTTGAGTCCGAGAGATATTTTCTTCTCTTCCTCGTCGACACCCAGTACCATTACTTCAATATCATCACCCATGTTGAGAACACGGGAAGGGTGACGTATATGCTTTGTCCAGGACATCTCGGAGATATGCACAAGACCTTCTACACCTGGCTCCAGTTCGACAAATGCACCGTAATCGGTGATGCTGGCAACTTTACCAGTAGCAAGTGAATCGATCGGATACCTCTCTTTTACACCATCCCAGGGGAAAGGCTGGAGTTGCTTGTATCCAAGGGATATTCTCTCCCGTTCCCTGTCGAATTTCAGTATTTTGACTTCGATCTCGTCTCCTATTGAGAAAAGGTATGACGGATGCCGGACACGCCCCCAGCTCATATCAGTGATATGCAGAAGCCCATCTATTCCGCCCAGATCCACAAATGCACCGAAATCGGTTATATTTTTGACGATACCGACTCTGACCTGCTCTTCCTCAAGCCCCTTTATGAGGGTTTCCTTCTGCTCTGCCCTTGCTTCCTCCAGTACCTGCCTTCTGCTTACAACTATGTTTCGACGCCGTTTGTTAAGCTTGATAACCCTGAAGCTGTAATCGTTGCCCAGGAACTGCTCAAGATTCGGTACCTGTCTTAGAGCAACCTGAGAACCGGGAAGAAATGCTTCCACACCCATTATTTTAACCTTCAGTCCGCCCTTTATCCTGCGGACTATGGTTCCAGTTATCTCCGATCCGGTATCGTAAGCATCCTTGATATCCTTCCATACCTTATGGAAATGCGCCTTTTCCTTGGATACCGATACTCTGCCGTCCTGGTCTTCAAGGGTTTCTATAAGCACATCTACAGATTCCCCCGGAATGATCTCCTCATCCTTGGCGAATTCGCTCATGGGGATGATTCCCTCACTCTTGTAATTGATATCTACAATCACTTCATTACCGACTCTTCTAAGAAGCTTACCGGTAACGATCGCACCAGGTCTTATCTGGTTCGATCCTATGTTCTCAAGATACTGAAGTTCCAGCTCTTCCCGCTGTGCCAATGAGTAATCCTGCCCTTCGATAGCCTCAATCTCCTCTTGAGTAAGACCTACGATAAGTTCATCTTTATCAGTCACATTCTTCCTTTCTTTGTGCTATTTACACTATTATTTAGAATATAATCCTGTTTGATAACCTGTGTCTGCTATCGCTGCTACCACAGTTTCAGCAACAGCATGCTTTCCCTCTTTCTTCTTTATTTCCTTTAATTCCATGCTCGAGATCAGCTTCCCGAAAGTGACGCTGAATGGTTTTCCTTTTCTTGTCAGTGCATCCAGGGGATGATCTGTGCCCCAGATGAAAGCCGGCAGTACCGGTGCTCCCGATGCTGAGGCAATGAGGCTTATTCCGGCTTTCGCAGGTAGAAGGCGTCCATCATGACTTCTTGTTCCTTCAGGGAAAATAACAACTGCTTCCCCCCCTCTGAGATAATCTATCGCGGTTCTCAGGGCTTTCGTATCAATTCCTGCTCTGTTAACAGGAAAAGCGTTTAATTTGCGCAGGAAGTACTCTCCGAAACTGTATTTGAAGAGTTCAACTTTTGCCATGATTGCAAAATTCCGTGGGATGGAGAATCCCAGCACTGGGGGATCCATTTCTGAAATATGGTTGCAGGCAATGATTAATCCGCCGCGTCTTGGAACATTTTCAGTTCCACGCACGATTAACCCGAAGAGGATCCTGGAAAGCCAGCGTCCGTAGTACTGAATGCGAATTCGAACGGATGCTTTCATAGGGTTCAAAATGATCTGCTCCTGTAAAGGTCCAGAACGGTTGAAACCTGCTGATCTATACTCAAAAGTGATGAATCAAGGATCATAGCCCCCGGAGCAAGCCTTAAGGGACTGTCAGCCCTGCTTCTGTCCCTGCGGTCTCTCTGAAGCTGCGCTGCAAGGAGCATATCGTAATCGGCCGGTTCACCCTTTGCAATATGTTCTCTCCATCTTCTTATAACTCTGATGGCAACATCCGCAATAACGTAAATCTTGAGGTCCGCGGAGGGGAACACCACAGTTCCCATATCCCTGCCTTCGGCAACTGTATCATGATTATCCGCGAATCTGCGCTGCAGGGTTACCATCTCCCGACGAACAGGAGAACCTGATGATACTTTACTGGCTGCATCGCTTATTTCAGGTGTCCTGATAAGAGTGGAAACATTCTCATCATCAATGAAAACGTAACCATCCCTGATATCTATTGAATGGCAGCGGATAACATCTGCGAGCTTGACGGAATCATCAAAGTTGATTGAATTGCGTATAGCAAGGAGAGCCGAAGCGCGGTACATGGCTCCGGTATCCAGATACGAGAAACCCAGCCGCTGCGCTGCCAGTCGAGCCGTTGTGCTCTTTCCGGAAGCGGCGGGTCCATCGATGGCTATAACTCTAGTCAGGCGAGTCAGGCAAGGTCACACCCTTTCTTTTCAAAGTGGCTGCAAATATTAGAATAATTATGGTATAAGTCAATAGAGGGGATTTAGTTCAATTCTGTTAAAGTCTGACGGTTTTCATCAGAGCCGCAAGTTCATCCTCATGAAGAAGGCGCCATTTTCCTCGTTCTATACCACTGAGCGTAACTGAAGCGTATCGAACTCGTTCAAGACCTTTAAGCTGAATACCGCATGCTTCAAAGAGTCTGCGGACTTCATGATTTCTCCCTGTTCGCAGAACTATGTTAATCGAATTCTTTCCTGAAGATCTGACAGAGATCGGCTTTGAGAATTCTCCGGGACCTATAGAAGCCCCTTTTCTTAGAAATTGAAGGGATGATGGGTCTGCAGGATTCTTCAGGAAGACTCTGTACTCTCTTTCAACCTCCCATGATGGATGCGTAAGGCGGTTCACCAGCTCTCCGTCATTACTGAGCAGGAGCAATCCTCCTGTGTTAATATCCAGACGTCCCACCGGTACTGTTCCAGGCGGAAGACCGGTTATGAGCTTCAGAATAGACCTGCTGGAATCGGGTGACAGGGTTGTTTCGAATCCATGCGGTTTGTTAAGAACAGCTGTCCTTAAAGGCTGGAGCTTAACCGGGTAGCCCTGATAAGCTACTTCATCATTCTCAGATACCCTGAATCCCGGGACAGTGACAATTCTGCCATTGACCGATATCTGACCTCCCTGGATAAGAAGATCGCTCTTCCTCCTGGAAGCTATCCCTGCCCTGGCAAGGTATCTGTTCAATCGATATTCTGCTTTATTCTTCTCCTGCGCCAAACAGATCCCTCTCCTCCAGTTCAGAGGAACTCATACCCAGAAGCTCCTCAATTTCATCAAATCTTGGAAGGTGATCGAGGTTGCTCAGCCCGAAATACTCCAGGAAAGCCATGGTGGTGGAATACAGCAGAGGTCTTCCGGGCGTTTCCATTCTGCCCGAGATCTTAATCATATCCCTTTCCAGCAGTGTTCTGATGGCGCTATCGCAGTTAACACCTCTGATCGATTCAATTGCTATTCTTGTACATGGTTGACTGTAAGCAATCACAGCCATTGTCTCAAGTGCAGCACGGGACAGTTTCCCGGGTTTCCTGCCCTCGAACAGCTGTGAAACAACATCTCCGAACTCTCTGTCAGTCGCTATACGGAATCCGCCGGCAATCTCAATTATTGTCAAACAATGCTGATGATCCAGAAATGATCTGTTCAGCCTGTCCAGGGCCTGATGAATTGAATCTTCACCGCTTCCCGTGTACTCGCACAGCTGCTGAATGCTGAGCGGCTTTTCCGAAGCGAAGATCAGTGCTTCTACTTCTCTTGCTAATCTGTCAAGAATCAACACTCCACCTTTCAGTACGTTGGAGTTCTATTTCGGAGAACGGGTACGCCTGATGACAGTTTATCCACCCTCTTCTCATAAGTTCCAGTATTGTAATAAAATATGACACAATTCGCAGTCTTGCCGGTTCGGGACCGATAATGTCCTTGAAAGATATCGTAATACCAGGTGCTATTTTATGTTCAAGAGAACCAATACATTCGCTTATGGTAAGCTCGGTTCGCTGAATTCTCTGGGATGGAAGTTCCGGTTCCCCTTCGGATAAGCTGCTGAGAGCTTCAAGAAGATCAAGCAATGACGCCTGTCCCGGTTCGATCTCAAGGGAATCGGATGTCCATCTCTCTCGCTCTCCTGGCGAAGTGTATATCTCTGTCCAGGTTTCTTCACTTTTCTGAAGTTCTTCAGCTATAAGCCGGAAAGTTCTGTAAAGTACAAGCTGGCGTCTCAGTTCAGCTCCAGGATCAACCTCCTCTTCCCCGCTATTCGCGTGTTTCGGAAGTAGAGCCTTACTTTTCATTTTAGTAAGTGTGGCAGCCATAACCAGGTACTCACTGGCCACATCAAGATCAAGCTCCCTGGCTCTTCTTATATAAATCAGAAACTGATCGGCTACGTGTGCAACGGGAATGTCATAGATATCGATCTCATCCCGACGCAGGAGATACAGAAGAAGATCGAGCGGACCCTCGAAAGCATCCAGTTCTATCCTGTAGCTGTTGCCGGATGCAGTCATTTCCTTCAAAAAAGATACCCGAATTCAACCAGATCATCACGTTTCTCCGGCCACGCTTCTCTTACTTTGACCCAGAGATCAAGATAGAGCGGTCTTTCGATTATTTTAGATGCACCGCTTGATGCAATATCCGCTATATCCTGCAGCATAGCTCCCTTCCTTCCGATCACCACACCTTTGTTCGAATGACGGGCAACATGCAGATTTGCCCTGACGTACCTCTTTTCATCCCGTATTGAAAATTCTTCGATCTGTACTGCGATAGCAGTTGCTATCTCTGCCGGAAGTACACTGAAGAGGCTTATCCTTATCTGTTCGCTTACAAGAAATCTTTCCGAATGAAGTGATGTGCAGGCATCCGGGAATAACTTACCCCTTTCGGGTATATATTTCAGAACAACACTGCGAAGTCTTTTAATGCCCTGACCGCATGGAGCGCAGACAGGTACGATCTCCTGATAATTAACGGACATAGATATCTGGTTAATGAAAGCTCCATGAAGTTCCGCTGGAAAATAATCGATGAAAGTGGGAACGAATATTATCGGGAGTTTCCT
>JBDLJP010000138.1:0-6155 GCA_039714295.1 Candidatus Fermentibacterota bacterium | reverse complement strand
CGCTTAATGCCAGGTTCATGGTTCCTATAACCGTTTCACAAACTGTCTCCTCGAGATCGAAACTGAGAATGGCGAGGTCGTGCTGTACAGTAATTTTCTCAATCCCGATCTTATCCTTCATTGCATTCAGGACTTCACTTGTCTCTTCAAAACACCTTTCGCCCACACTGAAGGATATATCTCCACCTTCGTCTCCATGTTCCGTATTGAACATATGAAGAATGTTAATTTTCTTCTTGCCGAGTGCGGTAAAAAGCATCCCTGCCGTCCCTGGTTCAGCAGGTACCCCATGACAGGTGAAACGGATGATCTTTCTTCTTCTTGTCATAAGGATTTCATTCATGTTATTTCCTTTCCCGCACGATTACCGTATTGCAGTCAAACATCCGTTCGGGGGACAGCTCGGCCGTCCCCCGGCGGATACTTTACTTGACCAGATCTACCGCAACTTTAAGAGCTTCTTCGATGAGTTCAGATGGCGGCTCCTTAATGTAACCATCCTCCATGAGCTTATTCATCAGGCTCCTGGATTCCATGATGTCCGCCCTTGCCTCTTCCAGAACCTGTTCTCTTGTTTTTTCAAGCCTTGCAACACCATCTTTTATAGCCTGCATGGCTACATCCGCAGCTTCTTCAGGGAAAACGTCCGCTTCATCCATGGTCGGAATTATATAGTCCTCATGGAACCCCTTCTTTCCGGCAAAATTCGCTAGAGATCGTGCTGCGGCTACAGCCATGTTATCAGTAATCTTAGTAGCCCTTACCAGCAGGGAACCTTTCAGTATCCCCGGGAAGCCCAGTGAGTTATTCACCTGGTTGGGAAAATCCCCCCTTCCCGTAGCAACTATTGCAGCGCCGGCCTCCTTGGCCTCATACGGGTAGATCTCGGGGACAGGATTAGCACAAGCGAATACTATGGCATCCTTTGCCATCGATCTTATCCACTCGGGAGGTATAAGACCCGGTCCCGGTCTTGAAACCGCTATCAGAACATCGGCTCCTTTGATAGCCTCCGGATGAGTCTGGAATTTCTCAGGATTCATGGATTGGCAGAGTTCCCATTTTCTGTAGAAACGTTCATCGGCTTTGATATCTTCTCTGTCGGTTGAAAGGCTGCCTCTTGAGTCGAACATCACCATCTTCTTCGGATCTCCGCCTGCGGTTACAATAAGTCTGGCTATGGTTGTGTTCGAAGCACCTGCACCGATGAAAACTATCCTGACATCCTCCAGCTTCTTTCCAACTACTTCAAGCGCACCAAGCAGCCCGGCAAGGGTGACGCACCCGGTTCCCTGAGCATCATCATGCCATACTGGTATGTTGCACTCCTCCCGCAGGGTATCCAGAACCTTGAAGCAATTCGGCTGGGATATATCTTCAAGGTTAATTCCCCCGAAGCTGGGCTGAACCATCTTAACAAAATCTATGATCTTATCAGGGTCGGGTTTTCCGTCCTTATCCCGGTTGTCGATGCAGAGGGCTACGGCATCTACCCCTCCGAGGTATTTCATCAGGAAAGCCTTGCCTTCCATTACCCCAAGACCGCCGGGAGGGGTGCAGTCCCCATCTCCTAAAACCCTGGTGGAATCACTTACCACCCCTATGAAATTACCCTTGTTTGAAAGGTCATATGCGGCTTCGTTGTAATCCCGGATGGTGGTGGAAACTTTTGATACACCGGGAGTATACCAGACATTGAACCAGTTGAATCCGTACAGTCCGGCCTTGGGAACAGTCATCATTTTTCCCTTGTAAAAACTGTGCATCCTGTAGGCCATTTCCTTTAGAAAAGCAGTTTTCGCTTTGGCTATCTGCTCCTCGGAGAAGTTATCGGGAAATAGATCGCCGAGGTTATTCAGTGTCAGGTCGAAATTGCTCATACTACCATCCCATCAAAGTAAAAAATGGTTCTGTTCCTCTATTCCTCACGCTTATACTCTGCAATACCCGCCTCAAAAAGATCATTACCCATGACATCGTTAACCACGAACAGGGGCATCCTTTCAACAACCAGCCTTCTTATGGCTTCGGGACCAAGGTCATCGTAAGCTATAACCTCGGCTGCCTTGACAGTAGAAGCAATCCCGGCAGCGGCTCCTCCCACGGCGGCGAAGTAAACTCCACCGTGTTTTACCATTGAATCCCTCACTTCCATGGATCTAGGACCCTTGCCGATGGTTCCCTTAAGACCCTGCTCAAGGAGCAGTGGGGTGAACGAATCCATTCTGTAGCTGGTTGTGGGACCGGCGGAGTTCATAACCTGTCCCGGTCTTGAGGGGGCAGGACCAACGTAGTAGATAACTGCTCCCTGAAGATCGAAAGGCAGATCCCTGCCTTCATCGATCAGGGATACAATTCTTTTATGAGCAGCGTCCCGTGCGGTGTATATCTCACCGGAAAGGAATACTTTGTCCCCGGATTCAAGGGTGGAAATCTGCTTTTCATCCAGGGGAGTTCTCAGTTCTACAGTTTTCAAACGGCTCTCCTCCTGACTAAACTATACAATCGTTTCACCGTGCCTGCTGGCATGGCACTGGATATTTACCGCAACCGGCATAGATGCGATATGACAGGGCAGCGTTCTGATATGAACAGCCAGCGCGGTTGTTCTGCCTCCAAGCCCCTGCGGTCCTATTCCCAAATTGTTTATTTTCTCTAGAAGTTCTTTCTCTACCTCATCGAAATCAGGATCGGGATTCGGTTCACCGATCCGTCTCATGAGAGCCTCCTTCGCGAGCAATGCGCTTCTCTCGAAGCAGCCGCCGATACCGACTCCAACAACTACAGGAGGGCACGGATTTCCTCCCGATCTGGAAACCCTGTCCACTACAAAATTCTTAACTCCTTTAATACCGTCAGCTGCTGTCATCATACGGACTTCGCTCATGTTCTCTGCTCCACCGCCTTTGGGGGCGAAGACTATCTTCACTTTGTCTCCGGGAACAATCCTGGTGTATATGATCGCAGGAGTGTTGTCACCTGTGTTCTTTCTCTTCAGAACGGGATCGGCAACCATCGATTTTCGGAGATGGGCTTCCCTGTAACCCTGCCTTACACCTTCGTTCACGGCATCCTCCAGCGCACCGCCGACAAGATGTACGTCCTGTCCCACCTCCAGGAACACTATGGCAGCTCCCGTGTCCTGGCATATCGGCATCTTCTCGCTCTCAGCAATATCGTGGTTATCAAGAATAACCTGCAGTATCTCTCTTCCCAGAGGTGACTCTTCCTTCTCAAGTGAGGAACGAAGAGCTTCCTTCACGTCATCTGGAAGATAAATATTCGTACTGATGCTAAGATCCTTCACCGCCTCCGTTATCACGGCAACATCAATCTCTCTCAATTTCTTCCTCCAAGTCCATCACCAACGAGATCAACAATCTGCTCCACAGTATCCGCAACAGGGATACCCTTGTCTCTGAGAAAAGCGACCTTGGCTTCTACTGTGCTGTCAGCACCTGAAATAATAGCGCCTGCATGCCCCATCCTCTTGCCGGGTGGTGCACTGCGGCCGACAATATAGCCAACTACCGGTTTGCTGATTTTCTCCTTCACGAAAGCGGCAGCATCCTGTTCGTCCGTCCCTCCGATTTCCCCGACAATAACCACCAGCTCAGTTTCCCTGTCTTCCTCGAAAAGTTCAAGGTAATCGTTGTACTTCATTCCAACAACAGGGTCTCCTCCCATCCCTATAGCGGTTGACTGTCCATAGCCGGCACGTGACAGCTGGTTAACAACCTCGTAGGTCAGGGTACCGCTTCTGGAGATTAGTCCCACCGAACCTTTCTTGAATATGCCTCCGGGCATTATCCCCACTTTTGATTTCTCAGGAGAGATCAGACCGGGACAGTTAGGTCCTGCAAGACTGGTGCCCAGTTCATTGAGCTCTCTCACGATTTTTGACATCTCCAGCACAGGAATTCCCTCTGTAACAGCAACAACCAGCCCGACTCCAGCGTTAGCACCGGCAAGAATAGCATCTCCGGCAAATGGAGCGGGGACAAAAATCACGCTGCATTCAGCTCCGGTTTCTCTCGCGGCTTCAAGAGCCGTATTGTACACGGGAAAACCATGAAGAGTGCTTCCTCCTTTTCCGGGATGAACACCTGCTACGATATTCGTTCCGTAATTCTTCATCTGTTCCGCGTGGAAGGAGCCGTCACGGCCAAGACCCTGTATCATTACTCTGGTGCTTGCGTCTATCAGTATGCTCATCAGCTGTCACCTCCCTCTGCCGCAAGGCGGATGGCTTCTCTGGCTCCCTCTGTCATATCTTTCACAGCTGTAATCCCGAAATCGGAAAGTATCCTTATTCCCTCTTCTTCGTTGGTTCCAGTCAGTCGGATCACAAGAGGAATATCTGTTTTTATTTCCTGCAGTGCAGCGACCAGCCCGTTGGCAACATCATCACAACGGGTGATCCCGCCGAAGACATTAATGAACACGGCCTTCACATTGCTGTCCGATACAAGAAGCTCCATGGCGTGAATAACCTTCCCGGGGCTTGAGCTTCCCCCTATATCGAGGAAGTTGGCGGGGGTGCCTCCGAGGTGTTTGATGAGATCCATTGTAGCCAGGGCGAGTCCCGCGCCATTGACCATGCAGCCGATATTACCATCGAGCTGTACATAGCTCAAACCATGGCTTTTCGCGTCGAGTTCCTTCTGCTCGGAGGAAGTGGGAAGCCGCATCTCCTCCATTACAGGATGCTTGAACATTGCGTTCTCATCCAGCACTATTTTGGCATCAAGCGCAATGACCGAACCGTCCTTCAGTTCAGCAAGGGGATTTATCTCTGCAAGTGAAGCGTCAATTCCATTAAAACAGTCCCAGAGTTTAATCATAATAGAAGCCGCTGCCTGAGCTTGTTTCCTGTCCGTAAACAGCTGAAATGCGAGCTGCTTGGCTTCGAAGGAACGGAGTCCTCTTTCCGGATTGATCTCCTGGAAGAATATCTGCTCGGGTGTTTCCGCCGCAACCTTCTCAATATCCACTCCACCTGACGCGGAAGCCATCATAACCGGCATTTTCTTCCTTCTGTCAAATGTAATGCCCACATAATACTCCCCGGCTATCGAAACTGCCGGATCAATAAGCAGTCTTTCAACAGTAAAACCCTTTATATCCATTCCAAGTATCGAGTCGGCTGCCGAATAGGCTTCTGCAGGAGTCCCGGCAAGTTTTACTCCTCCCGCCTTTCCCCGACCGCCGGCCTGCACCTGAGCTTTTACAACCACCGGACATTCAATCTGTTCGGCAGCGCTCCTGGCCTCCTCTGCGGTAGTTACCATTATTCCATCAGGGACCGGGATACCGTATTCCCCGAACAGCTTCTTTGCCTGAAATTCTTCGAGTTTCATAAGCCTCCATACCTATCCGGTAAGTCGAAAAACAAAGGTAGCGACTCCAAAATTGAGGAATCAGCTGTAACAATATCACATACAGAATAGTAGTACAAGTGATACTATTCAGCAGGCTTGTATAACTCGTATAGAAGCGCTTTTCCGGATCGGAACTGCCGCCGTTGCTGCAAAGCACAACCTGATGCTTATATTTGCTGATGAATAGTACAATGATATACATGAAAGGTTCGTATGACAGATATCAAAATCAGAACAAGACTTGCCCCCTCACCAACCGGTGATCCTCATGTTGGAACTGCATATCAGGCCCTTTTCGGATACGTCTGGGCAAAGAAGAACAACGGAAGCTTTATCTTGCGGATCGAAGATACCGACAGAGAGCGCTCTTCGGCGGAATCTGAAAAAGCGATTATTGATTCCCTGAACTGGCTGGGTCTGAAGTGGGATGAAGGCCCCGACATCGGCGGACCCTATGGACCGTACAGACAGAGTGAAAGGCTTGAGATCTACCACGAATACATAAACAAACTTGTTGCCGAAGGTCATGCCTACCCCTGTTTCTGCAGCAGGGAACATCTTGCCGAAGTCCGGAAGGAAAGGCAGAAAGCTGGTTCGGGAAGCGGATACGACAGGAAGTGCAGAGATATCCCGCCTGCGGAAGCAGCAGAGAGAGTTGATGCGGGAGAGGAATTCACAGTTAGAATGAAAGTTCCGCTTGAGGGCACATGTGTCTTTGAGGATCTGCGCAGGGGGAAAATAGAGAAAGACTGGGCATCCATTGACGATCAGGTG
>JBDLJP010000137.1:0-6200 GCA_039714295.1 Candidatus Fermentibacterota bacterium | reverse complement strand
GAAAGGCAAATTTACCCTGTTCGGGCATTTCGAGAGCATGGAACGCCCTTCTGAAGACATCTCCTGAGAAGAACCATCCTTTCCTTTCTCTTCCGAATATTCCCCAGTCTATTTTTCCATCGGAACCTCCTGCTCTGAACTCGATCCCGGCTGTTGAAGATACCGATGCCATAGCCAGCCTTTTCAGCATATCTTCAGCAAAAGATTCTGTCTTTTCAATCGAGGTACCCGGAATGATCACGGCAAAGGAATCCCCGCTGAATCCGGAGACAAAACCTCCGCTTCCTCTGATCATTGAGAGTATTCCTCTGGTATATATGCTGTTCAGAGTTTTTGACAGAGCTTCCGCGCCGCTGTTTCCCCGTCTGGAAAGGATCTCAGCCATGGATGTGAAACCGGATACATCGAATATCAGTACACTTCCCTGGAATGATCCCGAAAGGTTGCCATCGGATAAATTAAGTGAGATCAGCCTGGGTACAAGATTGAGCACATTTCTCCTCCCTGCATTTGAAACAAACTGCAGTTACCATTGAGTACTGGATATTCTGCGTAAGTGGCGCAAGTAATGTCCGATCCCGTCAGATTGTAAATCCTGTTGACTTAAATTTCAATGCAGATAATATACATCTAATATACAAGCCATGTTTGGAGGATCGATATGCGAACTATTCTTACTGTCGCGCTCATTCTTGCCTCGGTTCTGTATTCTGACACGGCAACCCAGAACAGCTGGTCGGGCGGGGCTGGCGTTCCGGGTCCTGTAACAGACTGGGGTGACACCTACTATATCGCTGATCAGATTTGTGATGTGGGAAACACACTTAGCCTGGAAAGTGAGATTCTCACACCACCTGTGGAATATGTCGTGGACGATAACTACAATGGTTCATTTTCAGTCTGTACAGCAGATCTGGACGGAGACGGTGACACAGATGTACTTGGGGGTGCCTCTTATTCCTATGATGTCAACTGGTGGGAAAATACAGATGGTACAGGCACCTCATGGATTGAGCATACTGTGGACAATAACCTTTTTGGTGCACAATCAGTATATGCCGCAGATGTAGACGGAGACGGTGATACCGATATACTGGCTGCTGCATATTATAATATTAACATTAAATGGTGGGAGAACTCGGATACAAGCCCTGGTATTATCTGGACAGAGCATGCTGTGAGTCGTTCTTTTTATGGAGCGCGAGCAGTATATGCCGCAGATGTAGACGGAGACGGTGATACCGATGTGCTGGGAGCTGCATCTACAGCTGATGATATCGCCTGGTGGGAAAACACTGAGGGCACAGGTACCTCATGGACAGAACATACAGTGGATGGCAGCTTTAATGGAGCGCGAGCAGTATATGCCGCAGATGTAGACGGAGACGGTGATACCGATGTGCTGGGAGCTGCTTTTGATGCCGATGACATCACCTGGTGGGAGAATGCCGATGGCACAGGTACCTCATGGGCAGAACATATAGTGGATGGCAGCTTTAATGGTGCAGCCTCAGTTTATGCCGCAGATGTAAACGGAGACGGTGATACCGATGTGCTGGGAGCTGCTGTTATCGCCAACGACATCACCTGGTGGGAGAATGCCGATGGCACAGGCACCTCATGGACAGAGTATACAGTGGATGGCAGCTTTGATGGCGCAAAGTCAGTATATGCTACGGATGTCGACGGAGATGATGATGTCGATGTGCTGGGGGCAGCCATTTATGACAATTACATCGCCTGGTGGGAGAATGCCGATGGCACAGGCACCTCATGGACAGAACATACAGTGGCTGGTGACTTGAGTTATGCAAACTCGGTTTATGCCGCAGATGTCGACGGAAACGGTGACATCGATGTGCTTGGGGCTGCCAGAGATGACGATAGCATCACCTGGTGGGACATATTAGACTATTCCGACGCAGGAGTCCTCGAATCATCCTTACTTGACGCGAACGCAGTGAATTCCTGGGAACTCTTCGTATCCAACGAGCAGGAACCGATTGGCACATCTGTCGGTTTTCAGTTCAGGAGTTCACAGGATTCTTCCAGTATGGGAGCATGGTCTGACACAGTATTCACTGCAAGTACAAATCTGTCAGGCATTCTTGCCGATTCAACAGACTATGTTCAGTACAGGGTAATACTGCAGACCGCAGATCCTGCAGTAACACCGGAGCTTTATGATATAGCGATATTTTACAATACTCTAAGTATTGGTGACACTCATCCTGAAGAAATATTCTGCTGGGATTTAGAATTGAAGGAAAACCCGTCATTTGCCGGCTTTGCGGTTGAGGTAACCGTGCCACAACCGGCAAATGTTGATCTGCTGTTGTATGATGTTGCAGGACGCTTAGTTGTCGAGTATTCACAGGAGTTGCCCGGTGGTGAACACTCCCTCTTTTTTGACAATCTTGCGGGTGGAGTCTACTTCTGCACAATGCGTGCAGAAGACTTCACAGCAACAGAACGGATTGTTCTTCTGAATTAGAGGTGCGTTTAAACAGTAGAACTGATATATGGTCACGTCAGATTTCAGCCAGGATATACTCCGCAATCTGTTCGGGGAGGAGTCCTGCCATCCGGTACAGGTCTTCAGGATCACCCGATACTCCGTATTTAGTTACACCCTTCCTCCTGAGATTGATCGCTCCTCCGGAATCCGCATCGGCTATCGCTATTTTCGAGCCCATACCTGTATCCCGATCGTGGTCCTCCAGTGTTACGACGAGTCTGTATCCTGACAGTTCCTCCAGCAGCTCCGGATATACACGCAGGGGGCAGCTGACAGCATAGACAGCGGTATCGATGTTACTGTCCTGCAGTATTTCCCTTGCTTCGAGCGCTTTGGAAACCATATTGCCCATAGCTACAATAGCGGCATCAGATCCTTCCCTGATGCGGTCGTACTGGCCGTACACGAATCCGTACTCTTCTCCGAAGAACGGTTCTCCGTTCTCTTTCGTGATGACCGGCAGTTTAGATCTTCCCATCGCTATGAAGAAATTTCCCGGATTTGTTGCAGCGTACCTTATCACTCTGTCGGTCTGGTTAGGGTCCGCTGGTACGATCGTGTTGTAATGGTAGAGTGTTCCCATAAGGCTTATGTAATTGATGCAGTGGTGAGTTTTTCCATCCATCCCCACATCCAGACCGCAATGAGTTGCTACAACCTTGAGATTGGTCAGGTTGATATCGTTCAACCTGTGCTGGTTGAATGTTTCATCGGCTGCGAAAACACCGAAATCCGACCAGAAGACAACCTTGTCCGCTATTGAGGCAGCCCCCGCGGCAGTGGCCGCGTTGTGCTCCATGATGCCCGACTGAAAGAAATGATCCGGGTGTTCAATTCCGAACTGTTTCGTTTTCACAGAACCTGCCAGATCACAGTCGAAAACAAGCGGAAGATTATCTGTGTTCATCTTTGCAAGGTCCAGAAGCGCTGCACCGAAAGCGCTTCTATTATCTGTCTTGTGATCCGCGCCGTAGATGACGGGGGTTCCCTCACTGTCAAGTTTCGGAGATGGAAATGCGAGATCGATATCTTCCCTTCCCTTCCATCCCTCTTTCCTGAGCACCGCCAGTTCGTCCAGGTCATCAGGCAGACCAAGTTCAGAAAGGGCGGATGCCAGCTGATCGGGAGATAGCGCCTTGCCATGATACTGCTCATCGTTCTCCATGAAGGATACACCCCTGCCCATGACTGTCATCGCCATGACAAGCCGGGGCGCTCTGGAAGCCGGATCCGGTTTCAGTGCGGTGTAAAGGGCGGATAGACTGTGACCGTCTACTTCGGTTACATCCCAGCCGGCAGCCCTGTATTCGGCGGCTATATCCGTGTACATGACCCTGTCGGTTCGACCGGATATCTGAAGACCGTTGCAGTCCACAACAACCGTAATGTTATTAAGTTCGTATTTCCGTATGAATCTTCTGGCTTCAGCAATCTGACCTTTCTGATGCTCGCCGTCACCGGTGACGACCCATACGTGATTCCTCAAACCATTCGCTCTGTCGGCAAGAGCCATGCCCGCTCCGGCGGAAACCCCCTGGCCCAGATTTCCGGTAGTCAGTTCAACTCCCGGAATTGATCTTTCAATATGCCCTTCGAAGGGACTGCCGGCCTTCCTGAAAGTGGCGATTGCCCGTTTGAGATCGAAGAAGTCCAGTCTTCCCAGTGCAGCATAAACAGCGGGGGAAGTATGACCATGGCTTACCACTATCCTGTCCCGCCCTCTCTTCAATGGATCCTTCGGATCTACATTGGCCTGTGACCAGAGAAGCGCGAAAATTTCAAGTGAAGACATCGAACCGCCCGGATGTCCGCTTCGGGCAAGCGTTGTCATCCTCAGAATATCACCCCTGGCGTTCCGGCAGAATTCCTTCAGATCCTTCTGCGCAGCGGCTGGAAGAGCAGAAGGTGCAAACAGAGTTCGATCTATTCTACTCAAGAGTCCCGACCTTCCATCTTACTGTTCAGTTTGTCCCGAACTCTGTTAAATACAGAGTCGGCGCTTTCAAGCGATGTCAGCAGGTATTCCTCCGCCTGTTTCAATGTGCTGGCGGTATATTCAGCGTCTTTTATTTCACCAAGATTTATCAGCACATTGTAGTACGCGCCTACAGCTGCCGCTCTGGCGGCTGCCGCGGCAACACCCGCATCGGAAACCGAAGCCTGCATACCATTCTCTTCAAGGGATGATGCCATTCTTATTATTGAAGGACACTGTTTGAGTACCCTGAGCGGAACTTCTATTGCTTTTTTCACTGCCGCCTCTACGTCTCCATCCTGCTTTGCAGCATCCATCCAGTCATTGAACGCCGCTGTATCATCGTCGATCGCATTCAGAAGATCGTCTTTCACGGTCTGAGCTTCCGGGGCGATCTCCCGCATCAGATCCCAGCTGTCTCTGCACTTTCTGTTCTTCACGGTCAGGTTGGCAACCATGGCATCAAGGGAAGCCCCCAGAGCGCCTATTAGCGCTGCAGCCGAACCGCCGCCGGGAGCGGGGGAGTCGGTCGAAAGCTCATCTGCGAAATCAAAGCATGTTTTGCCTGACAGGTTCACATCCTTCTCGGTGACCATGTACTCGATGATCTTCTCTTCCGGGTCGAAGGGTGCTACATCTCGAAGACCCATCGATCTGATGGCTGTTTCGATAAGCTCGTTCTGCGGGACACCGATTGTCCTGCCCTGTCTTCCTGTGGCCGAAAGTCCTGAGTTCTGCTTCTCTACATAGTAACGGCCCGCTTCCAGCATGGCGCTCAGGGGGAGAAGCCCGACCACTTCAGAACCCGTTACCCTCGCCCCGAGCTTTTCCGCTTCGTCCCTGGCTACTTCGAATCCGATGTGAAGGGGAGTAACGGAGAGGTCGGTGAGATTCATAGTTACCTGAGCTGTATCGTACTCTTCTATATACCAGCCCGTTGCTTTGCAGCACTGGAGTTTGCCCGGTTGTTTTGTTTTTTTACCGTTTTCATCACGAATGAATTTCCAGTTGCCATCGCGAAGGAATCTACCGCTGTCTCTTATGGTGAGGCCGATATCCCTTGCTACCCCTGGATCTTTGGTGTTCAGATTTACATTGTAAGCGATAAGGAAATTCCTGGCTCCAATCGTGCAGACTCCGGTTTTCGCAATGTTTTCATTCCATTCATTGGGACCGAAATCCGGTTTCCATTCAGGTTTTCCAAGTTTGTCCGGCAGAGCTTCGTATTCTCCCTCACGGATGTTCGGAAGTTTTTCCCATTCAGGTTTTGAAGCAGCCTTTTCGTAAAGGTATACAGGTATTCCCAGTTCTTCTCCTACCCGTTTCCCCAGTTTCCGGGCGAGGTCTGCGCATTCCTCCATTGTTATACCTGATACGGGTACGAATGGGCAGACATCTGTGGCGCCGTGTCTTGGATGCTCTCCGCTCTGCGTGCTCATATCTATAAGCTCTCCGGCTTTCTTAATGAGTTGATAGCACGCTTCCACTACTGAGTCCGGGTTGCCTGCGATGGTGATAACGGTCCGATTTGTAGCAGCTCCGGGGTCAACATCCAGAACCGTGCTGCCCGCAACTTTCGATGCAGCCTTTACAACCTCGCTGATCAACTCTTTGTTCTGTCCCTCTGAAATATTCGGAACAGCTTCGACTATTTTTCCTGGCATCTGATCCTCCGATGAGAATGAAGGTATTCCTGAGAACGGTTTT
>JBDLJP010000136.1:0-6247 GCA_039714295.1 Candidatus Fermentibacterota bacterium | reverse complement strand
TCTTTCCGGATGCGGCAGCACTTTAGCCGAAGAGACATCAAATCCGGACCCCATTCAGAATCCACTTCCCAACCCCTTTCAATCCGTGGTTGTTACCGGAAGTTTTGTCAACTTGAGACAGGGACCCGGAACACAGTACACAATCGTTGGATCAGTCCGTGCCGGGGATAGTCTGATGGTCACCGGTGAGGCACCTGACTGGTACAGAGTTTTTGTTCCCGAAAAATCACTGTTTGCCTGGATTTATTCCGGGCTTACTTCCCAGGCGGTTATGCCGCGGTAGCTGAGGAGCTCACATGATCGAGAGATACGCAATTCCAGAGATGACGGCAATCTGGACCACAGAAGCAAGGTACTCCAGATGGCTTGAGATAGAGGTTCTGGCGGTTGAGGCAAGATGCCTTGCCGGGCTGGTTCCCCGGGAAGACCTGCAGAAGATAAAGAAGAACGCTTCCTTCAATACTGAAAGAGTCAACGAGATTGAGGCTGTGACACGGCACGATGTTATTGCTTTCCTTACTAGCGTGTCGGAAAGTCTGGGTCCTGAATCACGGCATATTCATTACGGTATGACATCAAGCGATATACTTGATACATGCCTTGCCACGCAGATAAAGGACAGCGGAGAACTGATAATGAAGGAGCTTGATGCCCTGGGCGAAGCTTTAAAGGGTCTTATAAACAGAACCCGCGGGGTCGTGTGTATTGGAAGAAGCCATGGTATGTTCGCAGAACCTACCACCCTCGGTTTGAAGTTCGCCGGTTTCTATTCCGAATATCTCAGAGTACGCATACGGCTTGAAAACGGGCTGAGATCAGCATGTGTCGGCAAGCTGTCCGGAGCTGTCGGAACCTATGCTCATCTCGACCCTTCGATCGAGGAGCATGTCTGTACCAGACTTGGAATAGGGAGAGAGAATGTAGCGACACAGGTTGTAGCAAGGGACAGACATGCGGACTTCATGTATGCTCTGGCAGCTCTGGGCAGTCTGCTGGAAAGGCTGGGAACCGAGATCAGGCACCTTCAGAGATCGGAAGTCGGGGAAGTGGAGGAATCTTTCGGGAAAGGTCAGAAAGGCTCCAGCGCCATGCCCCATAAAAGGAATCCTATCATCAGTGAACGACTCTGCGGTCTTGCCAGAATGCTGAGAGGATACCTTATTCCATCCCTTGAGAATACGGTTTTATGGCATGAGCGTGATATTTCACATTCATCCGCAGAGCGCTTTATTTTCCCGGATGCCTGCGGTATATCCCTTTATGCACTCAGAAAAGCATCTGCAATGGTTTCCGCTCTGCGGGTACTTCCGGCAGCTGTTGCCGGAAACATAGATTCCGCAGGCGACAGGTTTCATTCCCAGACGATTATGCTTGCGCTTATTGATGCCGGTCTTACAAGAGAGGATGCATACAAGCTTGTTCAGAACGTAGCTATGCATGCCATGCAGAGTGGCAGGGGATTTCTTGAAATGGTGGAAAATGATCCTTCGGTTGGCGCTTATCTTACCGCTGAACAGATCGGAAGATTATGCACCCTTGAATATCACCTCCGAAATGAGGATAATACCCTTAACAGACTTGGTCTGATAAAAGAAGAATAGTCATTTTCTATGAGAGGGTGATATAAATGATACCAGGTATTATAGCGAGTTTTGTCCTTGGGGCGTTGATAATGTGGGTCATTCAGATTGCAAAGAGCAGCGGAAAGGCAAAAATCGTTGAAGAACGCATGAACTCTCTAAAGAATGAAATAACTTCTTTCCGGTACCAGCAGCATGAAGCTGATGCGAATCAGACAAGATTCGACCTCGAGATTAAAAAACACAGAGACCTGACAATCGTATTCCCTGATATTGTCAAACAGGTATTCTCCGCCAGGACACCGGACGAGTTGGCCAGACTTCTGGCAAGGGCTATGAAAAAACTCACCGGCAGTGAGCGAATCGCAGTTTTTCTGGCAGATGTAAGGGGTGGAAAACTTGGACTTGTCCACATTGAGGGACTAGGAGATATCCTGAAACAGCCTCTGGTTGTGAATGTTGGTGACGGGCATGTCGGATTTGTGGCGGAAACAGGGTTGGTCTTTGAGAAAAAGAACCTTGAGAAAGAGAGTGAACTCACAAAGAAAAGGCTCGAAAAAACCGCTATACCAGGCTTTCTGCCTGACATAGCGGCACCGATGATGTCCCAGGGTGTTCTTTACGGTGTGATCTGCATTCTGGATGTTCCTATGACTTCAATACTGCCGAAGGAAAGACTTATCTCAATCGCGGCAGTTGGTGCAGCAGCCCTTGAGGGGATCAGACTTCTGGGCAGGTTCGAATCCGCTTCGGATATGGATCCGGATACCGGATTACCAGGCAAGGGAAGGCTGAAACCACTCCTTCTTCAGGAACTCGAGAGAGTAAGAAGGTTCGACAGCGCTCTCGCTCTAGTCGAACTTGTTATCGAACGGGGCAGTATTGATGACCGTTTCAGCGCAAGGGAATTCATGTCAATCAGCGCCAATCACCTCAAAGCAACAATGAGGAATATCGATATAGGCTTGAGGACGGGGACCGATAAAATAACAATGCTGCTTCCCGGAACCGATCAGAATGGTATGGAAAGCGTAATGCAGAAGCTGCTGGATGAACTTCCCAGTCTTCAGAATGATGCCGGAGAACCCATTGGTTCTGTCCGCCTGAGATACCTGGTCATACAGGCAGGCAAGGATGAAGATATTGATGATGTTCTGGCTAATCTTCAGCGCAAGGCATTCATCTCCTCCCTTGGCTGATCACTCTTGTAACCCCCACTATGAAAGGGATTGATGAATCTCCAGGATAAACTGAAAGAAGCCATCAGACATCGCAGCCTGGCAATGACTCTTGAAGAAGCTGAAAAGCTTGCCGGTTATGTAGGCAGAATGCCGACACCTCTTGAACTGCATCTGTTTGATACCATGTGGAGCGAACACTGTTCATATAAAAGCTCCAGATCTGTATTGAAACTGCTTCCTACCCATGCATCGTCGGTGGTTGTGGGACCGGGAGAGGATGCGGGAATAGTGAAATTCACGGATCATGACGGTTTCTCCTGGGATCTTGTGGTCGCACACGAGAGTCATAACCACCCCTCCCAGGTTCTTCCCGTTGAAGGCGCAGCCACTGGAATCGGCGGTATCGTTCGCGATGTATACTGTATGGGAGCCAGAGTAACTGGTTCCCTTGACCTGCTCCGTTTCGGGGATCCTCTGGGCAGTTCAGGGGAAAAAACAAGGGCCATATGCCGAGGTGTTGTCGAAGGCATCTGGAAGTACGGGAACGCTCTCGGTGTACCCAATCTTGGCGGAGATACAAGATTCCATGATGGCTACGATGACAACTGTCTTGTTAACGTTGTTTCTCTCGGTTTTGTAAGGCATGACAGAATTGTACACAGCTTCGTTCCCATCGAAGCGCATCAAGAGCAGTACGTTCTTATCCTGGTGGGAAAACCTACCGATGATACCGGTTTCGGCGGTGCCACATTCGCTTCAGCTGATCTTGAAGACGAATCGGAGAAGGGAGCTGTTCAGGTTGCCGATCCGTTCCTTAAAAGAGTGCTTTCAGAAGCTAATCTGAATGTATTGGATTATCTTTTCGATAAAGAGATCAAATTTGGATTCAAGGATCTTGGAGCCGGTGGAATTGCGTGTGTTACCAGCGAACTTGCCGCTCATGGCAATCTTGGTATCGAAGTGGATCTTGATCTGGTTCCCGTATCCATACCCGATCTGCCTTCAGAGGTCATCGCATGTGCGGAGACACAGGAAAGGTACGGGCTGGCTGTACCCCAGCGAGTTGCAGCCGAAGTACTTGAGATTTACAATGAAAAATTCGAAATGCCCCGATTGTTTCCCGGAGCGGGTGCTACTGTCATCGGTACATTTACACCCGAGCCTTTTTACAGAGTGCTTCATTGCGGCAGGGAAGTCGCCAACACTCCGGTTGAGTACATTACCGAGGGAATCATCTACGACAGAGACTGGGAGCCTTCACCGGCTCCGGTCATTGAACCGGATTCCAGACCATGCGATCCGCAGGAGGACCTGAAGAAAATGCTGCTTTCGGTCGATGGCGCCAGCAGATCGCCCATATGGACTTATTACGACAGCGAGGTTCAGGGCAGTACGCATTTCAGACCCGGCGAGGCTGATGCGTGCATTACAGTTCCAATTCCCGGATGCAGGGCAGGATTGTCTGTCTCGGGAGACGGTAATCCCTGGATAGGTGAGCTTGATCCATTTCTTGCGGGAGCCCACGCCGTTGGTGAAGCGGTCAGAAACGTCGTAGCAACCGGTGCAATTCCTATTGCTGCCACAGATTGCCTGAATTACGGTAACCCCGAAAAGGCAGATGTCTTCTGGCAATTTCGTCAGGGAGTGGAGGGAATCGCAGCCGCATGCAGGGAACTCGGTCTTGAAGGAGAGGATCCTCTGCCTGTTGTTTCGGGTAATGTCAGTTTTTACAATCAATCATCGCAGGGTGGTGCTATACCCCCTTCTCCCATAGTAGCTGTCTTCGGCAGGATAGATGATTTCTCGAAATCCACCGATATTTCACTGAAGACGCCTGGGAATCTTATCATCCTTGTGGGCAACAGGATGGATGAGCTTGGAGGCAGCCTTTACTACAGAACCTGTATAGACCACAGAGGAGGCAAAGTTCCTGAATTCAGGGGGAAACTTGAACGTGAAATGGCTCTGTTCGTACTTGATTGCTGCGAATCAGGTATGTCAAAAGCAGTGCATGATATATCGGATGGAGGAATGATACTGGCGGCAGCGGAGATGGCCATTGCTTCCAGGCCTGACGCCAGAAGAGGAATCATTTTTGAAACCGGGTTGCCTGATCCTGTTGTCTTCTATTCCGAAACACCAGGTTATCTCATTGAAATGTCACAGAAATCCTGGGATGCCATCGAAAACAAACCGGAATTTCTTTCCGTGGCTGGAAGAGTGACGGATGAATTCACTATCGCTTCGCCCCTGTGGAGAATGGATCTGATGGAGATACTTGAAGATCATGCTGACAGGCTCGATAGAATTATCTGGAGAGAGGAGGTAACGGAATGAAGTCCGTTCCTCTTGTTGCAGTAATTCAGTTTCCCGGATCGAACTGCGAGTACGAAACAGCACGTGTTATCAGAGACAGCGGTATGAACGATCGTATTTACAGGTGGAATCAATGGCGGGAGCTGAAGGATTCCAGACCAGACGCCTATGTACTTCCGGGAGGGTTTTCATTTCAGGACAGAATTCGAGCCGGTGCGGTAGCCGCAAAGGAAAGAATAATGGATATGGTCTTCAGTGAGGCTGCAGACGGCAAGCCGGTTCTTGGTATATGCAACGGTGCTCAGATACTTGTGGAAAGCGGCATGGTTCCTGGTTGGGAGAGGGGAAGGATCGAATCCGCCCTTGCAGCGAATCACATCAGCGGACGCAGCGGTTACCTCAGCAGGTGGATATTCCTTCGCGCATCTGACAGGGCGCAGCAGATATGTCCCTGGCTGGGATTAGCTGGGAACAGGGTTATTCCTCTTCCCATAGCTCATGCCGAGGGAAGATTTGTATTCTCTGAGGAGAACCATGCGCGAGCCGAGAGCAGTGCTGCACTGAAATATTGCGATGATAAAGGAATTGAATCGAGTGATTATCCGGTTAACCCGAACGGTTCCTTTCTTAATCTCGCTGCTGTCATGAATGACCGCGGGAATGTACTTGCAATGATGCCCCATCCAGAAAGAGCTTACTGGCTCTGGCAGCTGCCTCCGTGGATTCCCGGAGAATGGGGAGACAAGAGAGGTCAGCTACTGGGTTCCGGTTCCTATGCAGCTGCTGAAGGCCCCGGATCACTTTTCTTCAAGAGCCTGGCAGATTTCTTCAGAGGGGAACACTAGAATGGGAAGTATATCGATTATCGTCAGACTGAAATCCCCCGATCCAGCCGCCATGACCGCCATGTCAACTTTCAGGCGAATATATCCCGAAAAATGCCCCGACAGTCTTGAGCGGTACGATCACTGGCGTTTCGTGAATCCCGTCCGGGGCAGAGAAACCGTCACCGGGATAGTATCTCGTTACCATGATATTGTTAATCCCAATAAGCAGACATGGGCTTTCATCAATGAACCCGGCAAGCCATCTGACCTGTCGAATAACGGGATTGTCTGGATCGATGTCCTTGTAACTGACCGGATCGACAGTGTATCGGAGAACTGGACA
>JBDLJP010000135.1:0-6257 GCA_039714295.1 Candidatus Fermentibacterota bacterium | reverse complement strand
ACCTGCGGCCCTGTAATGAACATGTTGGAGATCTTGTCGACAACGAATACAAAATCAGTAAGGGCAGGTGAATAGACCGCTCCGCCAGCACAGGGACCAAGAATGATGGATATCTGAGGAACCACGCCGCTGAGCTTCGTGTTGCGATAGAATATCTCTCCGTAGCCGCAGAGGGATTCCACTCCTTCCTGAATTCTGGCTCCCCCTGAATCGTTTATACCGATAAGAGGTATTCCCGAATCAGCTGCTCCATCCATGACCTTTACTATTTTCTTCGAATGGGCTCTTCCCAGGGATCCTCCGGCAACCGTGAAGTCCTGTGCGAATACTGCCACCGGTCTGTCATGAACTTTCCCGTATCCGGTAATGACACCGTCACCGGCCAGCTCTTTTCTGTTCATTCCAAAATCCATTACGGAATGCTCTACAAATAGATCAATCTCAAGGAAAGAACCCTCATCAAGAAGAAGATCTTCCACACGTTCTCTGGCGGTATTCTTTCCCCTTTTCTTCTGTTTTTCAATAGCCTTGTCACCACCGCCTTTGAGCTTGCTCGAGAGCCGCGTAAGGAAGTCGTTAACAGATTTCATTATTGACATTGTCTATCCCCTTACAATTATCACTGGTATCACAATCAGAATATTCATCTGACCGGTATCTATCTTCAGCGCTGTATTTCACTTTGTTCGAATGCTGATCCAACCCCGTATGTAAGATAATTAAATTGCTTCGGCAAGCGGTAGTATTTCAGGATCGGATTCCGCATTTCAGTACGAACCGCTTATTGATCAGTCCATATTCCATCCGTATCTTCCAGAATTGAAATGGCAGGAATGATATCCGGAAGGACATCCACCCATTCAAGATCAGCAAGAAGCCGGATGGTTGCAAAAAGACCATTCTCGGTCAACCCGCAGGGAGTGCTTCCATTTATCCCTTCTCCGGCGAATACACACCAGCCTCTGGCTTCAGAGTTTTGCGGAAGCCAGAACATTACTACGATGAATCGGGATAGAATGTCCGGTGCTGTCCAGTATTCAGCTGTGCGAAGGACTGAAGAAACATCGGGAATTCTGTAATCCATCAATACCAGATCCGGCTTGTATACATCGAATAACTGCAGCAGATTATTCTGATGACTGATACTATCCGGCCATGCCGGATCAACGTTTTCGTCAAGGAGCTGCTCTGGAAGTGATCTTACAGTGCCGCTGCTGTCCAGCCATATCTGGATATGATCCCCGCTTATCTGGTAATTGAGTGAACTGTCACTTACGAGAGCCACGAGCATACCTTTCTGAATAGCTTCGTGAACGATCCTTCGGGTTAAAGTGAATGACGGATCATTGTCCGGGAGAAGCAGCGAAGCAGATATGTTATCATGGTTCATCGAAATATCCCAGGGCAGATTTCCAGATATCTCAGTATCCCTGATCTGAATGATGAGAATGGGAGAATAGTCAGAACTGTTGCTGATGGGCTTCTCGGCATCGTCTCTGCATCCTGCGGCAAGCAGCAGAATAATAAGCACTGCGTATCGTATCAAGGTTACCTCCGGAGCTTTTCTTCGCCTGCAGTACGGAATATACCTGATAAAAAAGGCAGGGACCCTGAAATGGATCCCTGCCCTGCAACCAGATTATTGTCTATCTGGTTAGAAGCACTTTCTGTGCGGAGACGTGATCACCTGCGAAGAGCATTATAAAGTAGGTTCCGTTTGACAGATCCGCCCCCTCGAACTGTACCGAGTGGGAACCTGCCTGCATCTGATCATCAATGAGTCTGGTGGCAACTCTGCCGCTCATATCGTAAACGAGCATGCTGACATTTCCGTCTGTCGGGAGGTCGAAGGTCACATGATCACCGCTCTTGATCGGATTTGACGAAACACTGAGATTGAGGAGATCGGTGTTTGACGGGGATCCTTCAATTCCAGTCCCAAGGCTGGTTATTTCGAAGGTGTAATCGTGATTCATAGGGTAATTTGTCATGAATGCAGGGAAGAAGATGGCAGCGTCCCATCCATCCGCACCAACCGTAACGGTTAAATCACCGGTTGTGGGGTCGGCGCTCTCCCAGTTGAAACAGAAGTTTCCGGAATAGTCCTGCATTATGATGCCCATGTTCCAGTCAAGATTATCATAACCGTTGAAGGACATCTGGATCCAGTCGTTCTGGTAACTGCTCAGATCGACTTTGATCCAGTGGATGCCCAGGTAATCGGGCTTGTAATTTGTAGTCTGGTCACCGCTGAAGGGCAGTGTTGTAGCGTTATGATATGGAAGTACCCTCGGACCGGGTGTCCAGGTGGCAACTTCCGCATTGTACATGCCGCACCCGGAGAACCAGTTATTAGCTGTGAACCATCTCCACAATCCGTACTGCATGAAGATAGATTCAAAATTTGATCCATGGTTCGCGAACATTTCCTCGTGGGCCGGTTCCATGTTGCTTCCGTTTACCTCGGCGCAGATTTCCCAGATCTCGCGAACAGATTCGTAACCCCATCTGTTCCACATCATCCATGGCCAGGTGAAAGCTCCGTACCAGTACATGGCAGCAGAACGGATATCGTACCATGGAGTGCGAAGTGCGCCTGCGCCGTACTGTACGTATGGCAGGTAGTCGTTGACATCAGGGTATACCATCTCTTCCATCCAGACAGCGCAGTTTTCCATGAACCAGGTTCCCTCTTCGTAGCTGTAGGAGAACTGGACGGCGTGCTGGAATTCGTGAGCCATAGTGCAGACTCTCTGTCCCCAGCCTGAAATGTTACTGTTCATAACTATATGGCTTGCGCTGCAGGCCTGGGTGGAATCAGGAGGCTGGTATTCTCCGTTTGTGGTGGTGTAGCCCAGGGTACCTCCGGGCAGGTAACAGATATAGATGTCGTACTGGTTAGAACCACCGACCAGGTTGTCCGGCGGAGGTGTAATGAAATTCATTTCGTTGCATTGCACCTGCCATGATGAATCCGCTGCAACAGCAATGGTGGTAGCGTAGCTTAAAGTGACGGCATCGGCACCGGAATCGGTCCAGTGGATTTTGAAGTAACCGGCAGGCGAGTCGAATGTGTAATGGGGACCGCTGAGAGAGGGGCGGTTGGCGAGAGGAGAGTCTCCCCCGATACGTACCGCCTGGAGCATTGCGGGGGTTCCGCATGGTGCTGCTTCGACTCCCTCCCTGAAGCGGACAGGCAGGTTATCCCAGTCAATCACGCTTTGAACGAGAAGCTCCGCTGCTTCTGCATCGGTGAATTCCCCGGATTCCAGAGAGGATAGAATCCTGTCCATGGAAGTATCTCCAAGAGCGATGCTGGAGAAAGCCAGCAGCAGAGAAGTTAATACGATAAGAGAACTTTTCATTGATTCATCCTTTCGATGATTTGCGGACACCTTACAGCCCGGTATTCCAGTTAAAGTAATTGATTAAAGCATAATAACATACAAATATCATTCGCAATGCTATTCCACTTAAGTCTATATTGATCGTGCAAAGATACAACCAGTATGTATTAACGTCCATGCGGTGATTCTGGTTCCCGATGCTTCATTCCCGTTCCTCTTCCAAGGTTGCACAGGGCAGCTTTCCTCATCATAGTCGAGCCTTGGAGGTTAATACAAGTGAAAATTACTTTTTTCGGAGCTGCACAGACGGTTACAGGTTCCAAACACCTGCTGGAGATAAACGGCAAAAAGATACTTCTGGATTGCGGTCTTCATCAGGGGCGTAGAAAAGAAAGCGAGAAACTTAACAGGGAATTTCCCTTCAATCCGGGGGAACTCGATTCCATAATCCTCTCCCATGCACATATTGACCATTCAGGCAATCTTCCAGGTGCTGTCAAGCATGGTTTCAGCGGTACGATTACCAGCACCTTCGCCACCCGGGATCTTGCTGCGATCCTGCTTCCGGACAGCGCGCACATTCAGAAGTACGATACCGCGTATTTGAATAAGAAAAGGAAACTGAAGGGTCTTGACCCTCTTAAGCCGCTTTACGATGCTGAAGATGTTACCGAAACGCTTAAACACTTCATATCCATACCTTACGACAGGCCATTTCAGCTGTTTCCGGATATCTCCCTCAGATTCATAGAAGCAGGTCATATACTCGGTTCCGCTCAGGTGGAACTCACCGTGAAGGAGAAGGGAACTCAGCGGGTTGTTCTTTTCTCAGGAGATCTCGGTCGTCCGGGAAGACCTATTTTGAAAGATCCCGATTTCGGCACAAGCGCGGATGTTCTTATTATGGAGAGCACGTACGGCGGCAGGAATCACGGTAAACGGGAGGAGGCTCGTCAGAAGTTCAGTAAGATCATTAACAGTACATTCAAATCGGGCGGTAAGCTCATAATTCCCTCTTTCAGCGTAGGACGAACCCAGGAAGTTCTGTTCATTATCCATGAACTCCTGACGCGTAACGAGATGCCCCCCATGAAAGTCTATGTGGATTCTCCTCTGTCCTTTGATGCCACCGAGGTTTATAAGATCCATCAGGAGTGTTTTGACAGCAAGATGCGTGATTACCTCTACAGCAACAAAAGCCCGTTCCAGTTTGAGGGTCTTCATTTCATACAGGGTGTTGAGGAATCAAAATCTTTGAACTACGATGCAAGCCCCATGGTTATCATATCAGCATCGGGTATGTGTGAAAACGGAAGAATCCTGCATCATCTCAAGAATAACATTAGCGATGAGCGGAACGCCGTGCTCGTAGTTGGATTCATGGCCCAGCACACATTGGGCAGAAAACTGGTGGAGGGTGAGAAACTGGTTAAGATATTCGGTGAGGAATATCCTGTGAATGCCAGTATTAATGTCATCAACGGTTTTTCAGCTCATGCGGATTCCGATGCCCTTGTGAACTACGCGGTAAAAGTCGGTGCTGATGCAGAAAATATTTTCCTTGTTCATGGAGAGCCGGATCAATCCAACCTGCTGGCTGGCAGGATACTGGACAGGATTGACAAAACAGCGATTATTCCCGCACCCGGTGATACATTCGAACTATGACAGCACTGGAACAATATTCACTCTGTCAGGATACATCGACTGATTGAAAATGAAACATGAAACACTGGAGATCATATGACTTTGCTGCCCTGTATTGTGTTTGTTGTAACCGGGATATTTTCTGTTGATTACCTTCCCCCGCCGGATGGAATCGGTTCTGAGATTCTCCCTCTGAACTCCAGATGCTTCGGTATGGGGGGGGTCTGTACCGGTGTACCCGTCGGTAATGATTTTTCCATGCTGAACCCTGCCGCTTCCGCATGGACTCTTGCAGGCGGAATCAGCCTTGGCGGAAGATACAGCGCGGGTGACGTGGAAGCCTGGGATGATCAGCTTGGTTTTCCTGCGGTATCCGCTTTTGTGCCGCTTCCTGGAGGAATTGTCATATCAGGCGCCATCGATGGAAGAAGCAGAATTGATTCTGAGCTTCAGATGGAGGTCAGTGATGAATATGAAGGTTCATTTTCCTGGACAGGCGGCCTTGTGGAAACCTATACCGGTCTTTCCCTGGCAACCAGCGACTGGCTGGCATTCTCTGTAGGAGGACGATGTTCTTTCGGCAACATTCTCTCTGACGTAACCCTGACACAGACAGCATTGATCACTCCAGCTTCAGACAGTTCCGTCTACCGCGACGATGCCCGTTTCCGCATGGCATGGGGTGGTGTATTCGGGATATTCGTGAACACTGATCGATTCGGATTGGGATTCTCAATATCAACTGATAGAAAAGGAACTCTTGAAATAAACAGAGATTTCTTTTCTAATGCGGAAGCCGACAGCTCCAGCAGCATGTACTCTCTTCCCGGTGAAGTATCCGCCGGCATCTCCTTCAGACCGATTGAAAGGCTTCTTATCGCCGCGGATATCTACAGTAGAAAAGTATTGAGTATTTTCGATATCCAGACAGACCCCGGAAGTGTATATTCGGTTGGAGCCGAAGTCTATGCGGGGAAAGGCATATCAATCCGATCAGGATTCTCCTATATGGATGGATTATGGAGAGACGGGGCGGAAACCTTCACAGCAGGCGGGGGATACAGTTTCAACGAAGGAAGGGCCGGGGTTGATATTGCCGCCGGTTACCAGTACTGGCGTGATGTGCAGGATAACTTCCAGGAGGAAACGGTATTAAGTATTTCATTATGGGCTACTGAGAAATGGCTGGGAGAGTAGCAGCTTCAGAGGAAATCGTTGCCATAGTCCCTGCCAGGTTCGCTTCGGAGAGGCTGCCGGGGAAAC
>JBDLJP010000134.1:0-6351 GCA_039714295.1 Candidatus Fermentibacterota bacterium | reverse complement strand
GGGTTGTACTCCGGGTTCAGTGATCGTCGCAGATGCCGTCAGGTTCCTGAATGTACCGCTTGGTATTGAGGGCGGTCCTCCTCCTGCCGCTGAGCTGATTATATATTTTTCTCCTAATCCGGCTCGCACATCTGTCAGAATTGAACTTTCCGGTTTTTCCGCAGTACCCGAGATCGGGATATTTGATATTTCGGGCAGACTGATACAGAAAATCCCAGCGCTGCGTCAACAGTCAAACGTTTTTCTGTGGGCAGCGGATGACTGCGACCCAGGAGTCTATTTCGCAGCGGCAATGAGCAGTGAATCCGGTACTGTGTCCGGAAGGATAGTCATCCTGGAGCGTTAGCACATATCTTCCTTTCCGAAAGGGGAAACCATGAACAGAATAGTTGGATCGTGCGGTATTATCTGCACTGAATGCCCTGCATACATTGCCCACTGCACAGATGATCAGAAATTGCGGGAAAAGACAGCGAAAGAGTGGTCGAAGATGTATGGAGCTGTGATCGAAGCAGCTGACATCAACTGTGTCGGGTGTCTCGCTGCAGAGGGTGTGCAGATCAGTCACTGTTCGGAGTGTGATATCCGGTCATGCAGTCAGCAGACGCACCATCTCGACAACTGCGGGCTCTGCGATGAGTACCCCTGCGAGAGAATCGAGAAATTCTTCGAATTTGTTCCCTCATGTAAGGAAGTTCTTGATGCAATAAACGTTTCAGGATAGATCCTGCGGGGTATCGCTGAGGAGAATCGGTCTTCAGGTTTACCCCGGACTCAATAAACCATATCTTTGCAGTAGAATGGTATCAGTCTATCAGCAGAAAGGTTATTATGAGATACATTACGCTATTATTTATTTGCTCCATAGCTTTTGCAGGCAATGATCTGTCCGGAATGACCGGAGATCTGCTGCATCCTGTTGAGGTTGTCGGAAGTGCTGTTCATCTTGTAACATCATTTCCATCGGGACTCACCCGGAGACTCGAAACTCCAGAACCTCTGCCCGCTTTTGATCCACCGGCTGAGTACGAAGTCATAGATAGCCTTGCATGCAGATTCATTGTACCCGATAGGGACGGTATATGCCCTGTTGTATTTTCTCTCTCATCCGAGATTATCGAGGAGAACGCTGAGATAGTCCTTACCTCCCAGGCTCAGCAGTCTGTTGATCTGGCTCCGGAGTGGCTGCAGGAGCACCTTATCTGGAAATACTCCATACTTTCAGAATCCAACCAGGACAGATATGGAGCTCTGCTTCTTGCTCATCAGGGACAACAGTACTATGACGAGCTGGCTTTCACAGTCGCATATCTTTCGTGGACTATTCTATCCAGTACCTATTTCGACGAGACTCTGCTCGTTGACAATGCTCAGGGTGTTTATGACACAGATCCCTTTCTCAGTTATGTGAACGTTAATGATTATGGCGGCACAGACTACTACAGCACCACCGAATACAATACGATTGCAGGTACAGACACTATCTGGGTGGAGATACCCAGGGAGATTTACTATCACTTCGTTGTCATGCCGAAAGTATCTGATGAACGCCCTCTGAATGATGCAACTGTTTACAATGAGTTCTGGAGACAATATCTGTGGGATATGGACGATGCGGGTTTTCCGGTTCTCAATCAGGTTCTCAACCAGAATGTATCTGTCTTCTGGGATGAGCAGCTTAAGGATTACGGATGGTCAACAACACCCGTTTTCACTGACAGCCTGCACGCTGTTGACATAGTCAGCAAATGGACACGCGCTATTCTCCCCGACGGAGCTACGGGCAACAGACCCATACAGCCCAATATCATCGCTCATGAGCATAACGGGAACTGCGGCGAGACGCAGGACCTGCTCTGTGCTTCTGCAAGGGTTGCACTTATCCCCACAGCATGCACAATGGATATTAACGAGGATCATGTGTGGTGTGAGATCTGGTGGGATGGGCAATGGCGCGGGTGGTATGTCAATACGATTAACAACCAGAATTGCGCTTATGACAAGGATCATGGGGGCTCAAAGGACTGCAGCTGCATCTGGACCTGGAGAAATGACGGCTACACCTGGGATGACGTTGCGTACTACTCTCAAACATGCACCTTCACAGTTACAGTAACCGATTCATCGGGTATTCCCGTTGATAACGCTATCGTACTGATCGCAAGCGAGGGCTGGCAAACCTCCACTCTTTACCTGGGAACTTTCGGCGAGACCGATCAGAATGGACAGATAACTTTCGATCTGGGAGACAATCAGAATTATTACCTGAAAATAATAACAGCACTCGGCAACTTTGGAACCGGAGGATACGTAGAGGTCATTACAAACAGTATTCCCGGTCAGAACTACTATTTTGAATGGAGCCCTCCCGATCCCATGCCCGAACTTGATTTGACCGAGATCGCTGAGGGATCCTGGACCAAGTACCTTATTCAGGTGAATTACGATCTTCCAGCTGATCTATTGAATGGAAGGGACCATTATGCCGTTCCGAGATCTGAGTATGCTGAACCTCTTGCTGGCGGAACCGCTGACTTTTTCATTGTTGATTCCGCAAACTGGGATCTCTATCAGTCAGGTGATCCTTTTGACTGCTACGAACTGATCCAGGGACAGAGTACAGGTGAGGCCTGGTTCTATGCCCCGCACACTGATGACTGGCATGTGGTGTGGAGCGGTGACAGACATCAGGGTCTTCAAACTTTCGCTGATGCTGAATTCACTCTCTGGAAGCATAATGGAACAGGCATCAGCGGGAGCGCTGTACCTGCTCTTCAAGCGGCAATTTACCCCAATCCCTGTGTGAGCAGGACTTCGCTGAATTTTATCACCTCTGCCCCGGGAATCACTGAAGTTGTTATCTACGATATCCATGGAAGAGTTGTTGAGACCCTGTGTAATGACCTTCTGCAACCTGGCAGCCACACCCTTAACCTGGAAACCTCAACTCTCTCAGCCGGACTTTACTTTGTTAAGTTCAGTGGTGAGGGTCTGAATACCGTTAAAACCCTGACTGTCATGAGGTAGTGTATCAGAAATCTCCCTGTATGACGAGAAATGACTGAATGATATGATTCACTATTGACTTAATATGAATCGTCACTATTGTATCGACGTGAAAGTTGAGATTTGTACAAACCCAATACGGAGGTTACTATGAGAAGGACGCTTGTTTTTCTTGTTCTGATGAGCCTTGTTTCCGGCATCGCACTTGCAAGCGATAGCGGTGCGGAATCCACACTGCTCACTTTCGAAGCACCCAGCACTGATGATACCGGTGATACTTTCCTCACCACCATCTTTGCTTCCGATAACAACTTCGCCGGCAATTCTTTTGATATCATGGCTTTAACCGACCTCACCATAGTTGGCTTTGATGTCAATCTTGCAACAAATTTACCAAATTACACCGTTGATGTCTGGACCCGCGAAGGCACCGCAGACGGTTTCGAAACGAGTGCAGCAGGATGGACCCTTCTGGGCTCAGAAGTTGTTGTACCCAACGGAGTAGACGTGCCAACTCACGTAAATGTGGGTGGAATGGGTATACTGGCTGGAGACACACTCGGAGTCATAATTACGGCTCAGGAAGCTGTAAGTGGTACGGGCGGTTTCAGTTATACAAACGGTGGACCCAACTACTACGGTAACGGCGACATGGACATCATGACCTACCGCGGGCTTTCCGATGGCTTTCCTCCTGGAAATACCTTTGAATATCGCGCCTGGAACGGTACAGTGCACTACAATTACGGAGTAGCTCTTGCCAATGAAACATGGGGAAATATTAAAGCAGCGTTCTAACTGCTGAAATATATTGGTACTAACAGCTGCGGAGAGAGAATAACCATTCTGCTCCGCAGCTGTTTTTTTACATTCAGCCATTCATCCGCTATCGTTCTGATATGAGAATATTATCTGTACCGGGAGGTATGCGATGAACGTAAAACTGTACAGAGATCTGGCTGAACACCTCGACAGGCTTCCCGGAGGGTTCCCACCCTCCGAAACAGGAGCTGAGATCCGCCTGCTGAAGCGGCTCTTCACAGAGGAGGAAGCTGCGCTTGCGGTCCACCTTACACTAAACAGGGAAAATATCGAGATCCTGGCCGGAAAGGCCGGGCTGTCTCCGGAAGAGGCAGGACAGAGACTGGCCGGAATGGCTCACAAGGGTCTCATTTTCTCTGCTCTCGCTGAAAATGGTTCCATCCAGTACCAGGCTGTCCCCTTCGTGGTGGGCATATGGGAATTCCAGGTCAGCAACCTGACAGGGGAACTGGTGCGGGATGTGAATGACTACTGGAATACAATGATTCGAAGAAGACCGGTCAGGACAATTCCCCAGATGCGAACGATACCTATCGGTGAGAGTATCGAGCCGCACCTTGAGGCTTACCCTCACGAGCATGTGATGCAGCTGCTGGACAGCCAGGACCGCTTTGCTGTGGCTCCCTGTATCTGCCGTCTTGAAGCGAAGATGGAGAGCGAAGGATGTGATGCACTGGAGGAAGCCTGTCTTATGTTCGGTGACTGGGCCGACTACTACGTCAGAGAGGGCAAAGGCCGCTCCATCGATCGCTCAGAAGTACTGGAAATCCTTGCAAAAGCCGATGCTGACAACCTTGTACTTCAGCCCTCAAATTCAAGGGATGTTGTGGCGATATGCTGCTGCTGCAGCTGCTGCTGCGGTGTGCTTAAGGGGTTGAAGTACCACCCGAGACCAGCTGACGCGGTTTTCAGTCCGTTTGCCGTTGAGTTCGACATCGATATGTGTACGGGTTGTGGAACATGCATCGAGCGATGTCAGATGGATGCATTCACTGATGCAGGAGATAGAGTAGAATTCGATAATGTCAGGTGCATCGGATGCGGTCTCTGCGTGACCACCTGTCCTGCGGGTGCTCTGAGCCTGATTCGAAAGCCTGACACAGGGCGGATCAGGATACCGGATACAATTGACGACACCTGGATGGAGATCGCTGAAGCCCGGAGGAAAGCGTCCCCTTTCAGTAACCAGTGAAAACTACTAATGATTGAGGGGAATAATGATTCAGGATGAAAGATATTTCAATGCTCCATGGGGAACTCTGCTGAAAGTGATCAGTTCTCTTGGTACGCTTGTGCTTCTGGGAGTGTTCGGCGGGATTATCCTTTCGGGCCGTGCCGGAACAGCAGTTACAGCAGTTCTGTATTCAGCAATCCCGCTGCTGACTCTCTCCATCAGCCTCCTCTTTACTGTCCGGGGCTACATTGTTTCGGGAGATTCATTTCGTATCAGGAGGCTGCTATGGTTTACGGATACTGATATCAGTCTTGTCAAGTCTGTTGAATACGATCCGAAAGCCATGACAGGTTCTTTGCGAACTTTCGGCAACGGAGGACTCTTCAGTTTTTCAGGCAGTTACAAAAGCGGAAAGTTAGGATCTTTCAAAGCATACGTGACCGATTTCAGGAACTGTGTGATTATTAAAACACCAGACGTCACACTTGTAGTATCTCCGGAAAATCCCGAACTGTTTGTGGAAGTTCTGCGTAATCACTGCTCAAGCAGATGAAGTTCGATCTGATGCCCTGATATCTTCGCAATACGCCTCAGCTGCCTGAGGCTGTCTTTTACCAGGTTTTCATCTGCTGCAGTGTAATTAACAAGCAGCCTGCCTGTTCCAACTGTTACCCGGAATCTGCCTTTGACATAGGGACGCAGAGGGGCTTCCATGCTTTCAACAAGTGTCAGCAGCTTGAGCGTTATCGGTATCCCGCTGGGGATTCTGGTTGCAAGGCATGAGTCAGATGGAGAGAACCTAGCGCCGAGAAAAGCTCCCAGCTGTGCGATATCACCCTTTCCCATACAGGCTTCCAGGAATGGATGCACTATCCCCGTTTCTGCTGCGGCAGTCAGTCCGGGCCGGTGTTCGTCAAGATCATCGGTATTGGTTCCATCCATGACCGTATCGCACCCGCAGGCAACCGCCTCCCTCTTCAGTCTGGTGTAAAGCTTCTTCTTACAGATATAGCAGCGTTTGTCTGTATTCTGTGTGAACTCCCTGCTGGACAGCGGATCAAGAGGGATAAACAGCGGTTTAACACTTAGTTCTTCAGCAACGCTGAGAATAGATCTTCGGTAATAATCTGCCAGTAATCCGGTGTCCGCGGTAAGCGGGACAACATTTGACGATCCAAGGACACTGACAGCGGACCTGAGCAGAACCTCACTGTCATACCCCCCTGAAAACAGGATACCGCAGCGATCCATATTGAGAAGATTCTGCTTCAGCATCTCAGGTAATGACAATGGTTCCTCCTATGCAGCCCGTTATATTATATAGTTATGAAGCCGTCAGGAATACTTCG
>JBDLJP010000133.1:0-6352 GCA_039714295.1 Candidatus Fermentibacterota bacterium | reverse complement strand
CTGCTCGGTCTCATGGGAATAGATGCGGACCCTCTTCAGAGCCGCGAGTATATTCTCCTCTCAAGCATAATCGAGCATTACTGGAGGAAACGGGAGGCACTCGACCTTCCGCTTCTCATTACATCGGTCCAGACTCCTCCTGTTGAAAAACTGGGCGTATTCGATGTAGAGACCTTCTTCCCGAAGAAAGATCGTTTCAAGTTCGCCATCTCCATGAACAGCATTATCGCGTCTCCCGATTTCAAAGCCTGGCTGACAGGGGAACCGCTGGACATAACTTCCCTCCTTCATTCCCCTTCGGGAAAGCCCCGCCACAGTATCATCTATCTGGCCCACCTTACCGACAGCCAGAAGATGTTCTTTGTAACCCTGCTGCTTGAGCGTACTGTTTCGTGGATGCGCACTCAATCGGGCACTACCAGCCTGCGGGCTCTTCTCTATTTCGATGAGGTTTTCGGATTTCTGCCGCCTGTTGCGGAGCCTCCCTCGAAAAGGCCTCTGCTCCGCCTTCTTAAACAGGCGAGAGCATTCGGTCTCGGAGTGATCCTCACAACCCAGAACCCTGTGGACATAGACTACAAAGGACTCTCGAATGCCGGAACCTGGTTTATCGGCAGGCTTCAGACGGAGAGGGACAAAAAACGCCTTCTTGACGGACTGGAGTCGATCTCTTCCGAATCGGGTTCAGGCTTCGACAGATCGGAGATAGACAATATCATATCATCCCTCGGATCCAGAGTATTTCTGCTTCATAACGTGCACGAGGATGAATCAGTTATCTTCCAGACCAGATGGGCCATGAGCTACCTCAGGGGTCCTCTGACAAGGGATCAGATCCGCACTCTGAGCAGGGGAAAAACCTCCGCTGCAAAACCTCTGCCGGTTTCTCCGCAGAATGTCACAGCTCCGGATATTCCTGTCGCCCCATCTCTTCCTGTTGCAGACCTCTCCAGTACGCAGCCGCTGCTGCCGCCCGGATTGAAACAGGTGTTCCTTCCCCTGGGTATCAGCATGGGACAGGCGCTGGATATTGCGAAAGAGCAGTTGAATTCAGCTGAACAGCCGAAGTTTTCACTGGTTTACGAACCTTCCCTGATCGCTCTGGCAAAAGTTTCATTTCTTGATCGAAAGCGCAGCATCGCTGAAACCGAATTCCGCTCTTTTCTTATCTTCCCCGAGGAGCATGGGATAATACTGGAATGGGATAAAGCGAATGTCCCCGACCTCACAGTCGATGATCTTACCGAAACATCTGAACCTGAATCTCTTTTCTCAGGCTCTCCCCCTTCCCAATGGACGACTGCCAGGGAGCTGAAGGCTATTACAAAGGACTTCAGCAATTATCTGTACTACAACAGCATCCTCGAAATCCCCCGCAATTCCCTGCTTGATCTTCATGCTTTGCAGGGAGAATCAGCTGCGGACTTCAGCGTTCGCTGCAGGGAGAAGGCAAGAGAGCTCAAGGATGCGGATGTGGACAAACTGCGCGAGAAAAGCAGAACAAAACTGGAACGCCTGAAGACAAAACTCTCCAGGGAAGAGAGAGAGCTGGAAGAGGACACAGCTACTTACAAAGGGAGAAAGAGCGAGGAACTGTTATCAGCGGGAGAATCGCTCATAGGCATGCTCGGATTGTTCGGCAGCAGAAGGTCTTCAGCTCTTTCCAGCGCGGCCAGAAAAAGAAGAATGACAAGAACAGCCAAAGCCGATATGAAGGAATCGGAAGAGGAGATCGAAAAACTCGAGGCGGACATCATGAAGCTCGAGGAAGAGATCAAGGAAAAAGCGGAAGCCATCGTAAGCAAATGGGAGAAAGCCCTTGAGGTTGAGGAAGTGCTTGAGCTTAAACCAAGAAGAACCGATGTTCAGACGATTCTTGTAGCCCCGGCATGGTCTCCGGTGTACATCATCACAAACGGCGATGACGCTCCTCCTCTGAGAATACCCGCATGGAAACGCAGAATTCCCGGAGAGTAGTATAAAATCACCGAAAACCTGAATGAAATGCTCAGGCTGGATACCGAAACACTCTCATTGCCCGGTGGAAGGCGCGTGGGGCAGCCCGGTCATGAAATCGCTCTTCAGTACCTTACCAGACGGATGGAAGAGATCGGGCTGAAACCGTTCCTGAATAGTTCTTACTCCCTGCCCTACACTGCACCGCATCCAGCCGGAGGCGGGATGCTTCAATTCACAAATCTCGCCGGTTTGATGGAAGGCACTGACAGAACAGCAATGCCGGTACTGCTTGGCGCTCATTACGACAGCGCGATAGATGCGCCGAGTTCAGACGATAACGCGGTTTCAATAGCTCTCCTTCTTCGTATTTCTGAGGTCCTCATGCAAAGAACTCACAGGCGAAACGTGATAGTGGCGTTCTTTGACGCGGAAGAGGCCCCTTTCTTTCGGACAGAGAACATGGGATCCGTTCGTTTCGTCCGGGATCACTGCGCAGGATTGGATTTCGCATGCGTTATCATCCTCGATATGATCGGTCACGATTTCGAGGCGGGCATCCCTCTGCTGGACATGCTTCTGCCGCAAATACGTGAACTGCTCTTCATCCTTGGTTCGGAGAGCCACATTCAGCTTCCAGCAGTTGTAGAACAGGCGGCATCAACCGCCAGCGGACTCCGGATAATTCCCACTCTGAACAGGTACATAGGTGATCTGTCGGATCAACTGGCATTCAGGGCTGCAGGACAACCCTATCTTATGCTCAGCAAAGGCAGGGGGCGCCATTCCCATAAGCCGGAGGATGATATCGGCTGGATAAATTTCGATAGAGTAGGGAGGATACTGGATTTTCTCCTCGATATCATAGAGCTGCTGGATCAGGCTCCAATGAACCGGGACAGGCGGACAACTGATCCGTATGAGTTCGAAATAAGGATGATGCGCAAAGCAACAGGCTGGCTCCTTCCCATTTTGCTGAGATATCTGGGGCTGCGGAAATGGTCACTGCGGTCACGAAGTGACCTGGATACTCTTGCAGGAAAATTGTCAGAACTGATCAAACTGTAACCGGGGAGGGTAAGCATGAGAGACCTTCGCAGAAAGACTTTCATATACGCAGCCGGAACTCTGTTGGTATACATTCTCCTGTTCCTGTTCGCGGATAGATCGGTGGATACCTGGATTCGGAGCAATTGTGCGCATACCTGGTTATCCGAGCTTGGAAGGTTCTTTTCCTATTTTGGTGACGGATCCGCCATAAGACTGGGGGTTGCTCTGAGCTTCCTGCTGATCGTTGCCCTGAACTCAGACACGAGAAAACCATGGTTAAAATCCCTGCTGTATGTCTGCGTCAGCTGCGCTATCGCCATCGTTGTCGGGGAGGGTCTGAAGTACCTTCTTGCCCGCCACAGACCGATTATGCTCTTCAATGATAATCTCTACGGGTTAAGTTTTCTCTCCTCGGAATGGGCATTCAATTCCACTCCATCCGGACATACTCTCAGGGTTTTCGCGATACTGACTGCACTATCGATACGATTCAGACGGATGACAGCTGTATTTATTACCTTTGCGGCACTTATCGGTATCAGCAGGGTACTGGTGACAGACCACTATCCCAGTGATGTTCTTTTCGGGGCGTTTATCGGGATATTCTCGGCACTGTGGACGTACAGATTTTTCTACTCTTCCCGGGAGGTTACAGACGAATAGATACTGTCCGCGCAGACACTCCCGGATGCGGATTCCGGTTACAGTTCTGTTCTATCATACACTCGAAGCGGAATCTGATCGGTCAGTTCACTGTCGATCATCATCTCCTTATAGATTTCGTAGTGCTCTCCGGCTTCGACAGGTTCACCGGTGTCCCACAGAACATCCGCTATGCTGCTCAAGAGCAGTTCTGTTGATGCTAACCAGCAGACGGGCGGTCATTTCATCGGAACTGTAGTAGTTATGGGGATAGAACATTTCGTTCAATTCACGCATTGCCTCCGCGATATCCCCTTCAGCCAGAAGGCTCTCCACTCTCTCCATAGCTTCCAGCGATGGGTCTCCTGAATAGAATCTCAGAAATGCAAGCGTTCCTTCCTCAATGTTCCATCTGTAACCGGCTCCGCGATCTCCCAGATGGGGACTCCGTCTCCGGTAATACCTTCGAACATCTTCCCCCCGCCGTACCATCCTCCGTTGAATACGGAACCGGCTGCAGATAATCAGTTCTGAATATTATGTGTCACAGGGGCGCGGATCGTATTTCTCACCGAAGAAAGTGTAAAGACTTTTCACATTAGGAGACATGTGATTGTAACTGCAGTAGAGCGTACTGAGTTCTTTCCTGAGCAGCTCGACTGATTCGGCTTTATCAGTATTATGAAAGAAAGTCATCAGTATAAAATCAGCCAGCATTCCGAAGTGCATCCAGAACGAGACATATTGATCATTGCACCAGATCGCGTGAGTAAGCGTATCCATTGCCTCGAAGTAGGCAATTACATGCTGTATCCCGTCGACATCAAGGACTATCCAGTGTCCCGGCCACGCATTATCGCCGCAGGAGGGTATAAGTCTCAGCATCTGACAGCCCTCGATATCAAGCTCCCGGTCGAATGTAAGAACAAGTACTTTAACGCCCCTCTTTGCCGCCGCTGAAAGGTTTTCACGCAGCCTTCCTATAAATTCGGTATCGGCAGTCAGGAGGATCGTTGAACTTGATGCCTCTATTGTCTTTCCGATCTTCTCAAACAACTGTTCCTCGTTCTCGAGCATGTATATCCCTGTCTCTTCTGGAACACTGTCATACTCCTTAAGCTCTTCCTCAACACAAACAGTTTTCTGCTCCAGTGCGGTTCTCATGCTCTGCATGAACTGGTCAACGGGGACCGGTGAGTAGCGCTTATCTTTTTCAACGTAATTGAGTATTACCGCACCCTTCTTCATCAGGGATTCCAGAGCCGTGTAAACATTGGGAGCAGGTTTACCGAGGATTTTGCCGACTCGATATCCCGTTACCCCCGGATCTCTCAGAAGTGCAAGGTAAACCATTGCTTCAAGATTGTTCAGTCCTACTTCTGTAAGGGCTGTAATCGCGCTTTCCCGGAAACCCATATAGATCCGCCTTTCGATTAGGCAAGTATACTCGAATTTGCCATTCTTACGGTATTAGTATATATTCATACTAATATAAAGCAAATAGACAGAAACGGAGATGGATCATGTTAAGACTCTTTACTATCGTAACGATAAGCATTGTGAGCTCAGCATCCTCAGTCAGTGTACAGCAGACAGACTGGTCCGAAGGATCGGGATTTCCGGCTTCAGTTACCGAGTGGCAAAGTAACTTCGCCGAGTCCAGCAGTATCTCATGGAGAGCAATCGAGGGTCAGGTAAGCCTCGCATCAACCGTTCTGACCGCACCTGAAGAAACCGTTATTTCAGCCAACTACCCATGTTCCTCCCTTGGATACGGTGATCTCGACCGGGATGGAGATATGGATCTGATCGCGACCTCTTCAAATACGCATCACATGACGATATTCTGGAATAACGGCTCTGAAGGCTGGAGTCCCGAACCCATGCCGGGCCTCTTTGAAGGGGCATTATGGGTAGACGTCTGCGACCTTGATGCTGATGGTGATTCGGATCTTCTCGAAGTAACGCAAACATTGGATTGCGCAGTTGTATGGCTGAATGCCGATGGAATCGGAGGTCAGTGGGAGGAATGCATACTGGATCCCGACTTCATTATTGGACATTCGATTTTCGGCAGAGATATAGACGGTGACGGGCTCATGGATATTACAGCTGCTTCCCTCTACGGCGATGAGGTCAGGATATGGTACAACAACGGAGGGTATCCCGATACCTGGGATCATGAGATCGTATCAACAACCGCTCCCGGGATAAGAACAGCACTCCCTGCCGATCTTGATGGAGACGGCACCATGGAGATCGTCGGCGCGATCTTCGACAGCGGCAGAATGGTATGGTGGGAGAAGTCGGGCAGTGACTGGGTCGAACACACAATAAGCGACAACTTTTCCGGAGCTCACCATACTTTCTGCTCTGATCTGGATTTCGATGGAGATCTCGATGTGCTTGGCACCTCTTTCTATTCCGGAAAATTAACCTGGTGGCGCAACGATGGAGGCTCTCCCATAGCCTGGCACAGAACTGATATCACCAGTTCCCTGTCTGGTGCCCTCAACTCCTGGGCTGGAGACATAGATGGAGACGGGGACATGGATGTTGCCGCAACCGCCTGGACCGCGGATAAAGTAATGTGGTATGAGAACCTCGATGGTATCGGAAACTCCTGGGAGAACCATGAAGCGGCTGCCGGTTTCAACGGAGCGTGGCCTGTAGTAATCACCGATACTGATGGAGACGGATGTCT
>JBDLJP010000132.1:0-6356 GCA_039714295.1 Candidatus Fermentibacterota bacterium | reverse complement strand
TCCAGGGAATCATGGACGGTTTCTTCCCGACACCCCCCATGTCCATAGAGGGCTGCCCGGATGGTGGTTTTGTCGGGCAGAGCATGTCAATGGTCATGACCGGAGAGACTATGGATGCCACGCTGCAGCTCTGTAAGTATACTGACAGCACTGAAGCCGATGTGATCTACTTTTCAAAACCTATGGATATGGATTTCCTGAGTGGAGACCAGGCCGCTATTCAAAGGGGACCGGAGTTCGATTTCGCGGTTGGCCCCGATGGAAGCGTCTTCGCAGCCGAGTTATCCGATACGCTTTTCGCGGTAAGCGGCTACTCCCCGGGTGGAGAGGAATTCCTTACTCTCCGTGAAGAGCGGGAGAGAACTCCTCTGACTCAGGAGGAGATAGATGCCGGATCACTCAGCCTGTCCATCATGATAATGGATGGAGAGGCTGCATCCTCTATGGACAGAACTGCGGATGTATATCCCTGGAGAGACGTGATCGCTTCGATCGGAGTAGACTCCGGGAAAAGAATCTGGGTTGAAATGGCATGTACTGATACTCCTGTTTTCAGAGTTTACGATTACTCCGGAACTCTTCTCTTCATGGCTGTACCGGACGTTGAATTCACTCCTGTTACGCGACCTTCATTCATGATAGATACCGGCGGGATACTTGCATGCGACCGGGATCCCATGGATTATCCGAAGATCTTCACTTTCAAACTTCTGGAGGATTAAAATGACTCTCCTGATAGCAGTGCTCACACTATCCTTCTCAGGCGCCGGTCTGGCCACCCCCGGTGAAATAGATCCTTCAGACCCCTCTGCCGGTGATTTCCTGGATCTCGACCTTTCGGAATACGACCGGATCGCAGCCGATGCATACAGAGATGGTAATTACAATCTGGCTATCAGGTATTACCTGGCAGCCCTGACAAGAAACATCGATAATGAAATCGCTATTTACAATGTTGCCTGCTGCTATGCTCTGACGGGTAATGTGGAGCTGACTTCCCTCTACCTCCAGAGGGCGGTGATCGCCGGGTACCATGATATCGACTTCATGCGGGGGGATCACGATTTCGATGGTGTACGGGATGATCCTCTTTTCATCGGAACCATGCAGCACATCTCAGCCGCACTTGGGGAAGCTCCCGAATATACAGGCGACCAGTACCTGTTCCATGCCGAGGCGGCCTTCCGCTGTCTGCTGCGTTTTCCCGAGGGATACGATCCGGAACTGGAGTACCCTCTGGTTGTGGGTCTTCACGGTTTCGGTGATTCTCCGGAGAATTTCATTCGACTCTGGGAGTACTTCGATGATCCTGACTTCATCTACGCCTGTCCCAGGGGACCTTACCCGTTTACGGAGAACAATGTTACCGCCTTCTCATGGTTCAGGGAGAACGAAGAAGAATACGATATCAGGATGCTTGATCTTCTTTCCGCTGAATATGTGATCTCACTTGTTCACGACCTTCAGGACAGGCATATGATATCGGATGTCTTCCTCTTCGGCTTCTCCCAGGGATGCGGTATGACCTGGCTGACAGGTCTTACACATCCGGAGGAATTCACAGGGCTGATAGGGTTTGCAGGAAGGCTGGACACCACATTTGTGGGCGCTTCGGACTGGGGCGATCTATCCGGAATCAGTGCCTTTGTAGCGAATGGCACAATGGATCAGGCAGTCAGCATCGATGCAGGACTTGCTACAGCTGACATCCTCGAAAACCTGGGAATTGAAACGGTTTTCAGCTCATGGGAAGGGATACACAGGGTAAACCGGCCCGTACTCCTTCAGGCTCAGGAATGGATGAAAACGCTGCGCTAGCGAAAGGGGGCGCCGTCAGATTCCGAGATAAGAACCCTTTTCTTAACTCCCCCGGCACCCTCCATTATCACATTCTCGGATTCTGCATCGGTATATTTACGTATTATCATCGCGTCACTCAGAATCAGAAACGGTAACTTCAAATTCCGGCAGTCCCTTTGCAATGTGCTTCTTTACGGCGCACTGCTCCGCTGAACGCACAAGAGCCTTATGGTACTTCTGAGGGAAGGAAGCCGGTACCCTGATTTCAATTTTCAGCCTCTGAAACAGTCTTGTCTCGGGGTCCCGCACGGCGGTCTGATACAGCCTGATGTCTTCTGCAGGAATATCATGATGCTGACAGAATGAAAGTACATAGATGCCTGCGCAGGTTCCAAGGGACGCAAAGAAAAGGTCAAAAGGTTCCGGTGCGGACCCCTCTCCCCCGCCTCTGACACACTGATCCGTTCTGATAGTAAAGTTATCGTAAAGAGCATCTACTCTTTTCCCGCCGGGGAATACTATTTCCATATCCACTGTTTTATCACTCCTTGCTCATTTAAATGTTGTCTTGCCAGTTACTTCCCGCTCTTTACGCCTCATCTGATATTTCTTTGACTCTACCCACAAGACCGCATTCAAGCCTTACTTTGATACCATGAGGGTGACGGGGAGATTTGGTCAGGATATCCCTTACTGTTCCCGGGGTCAGTTCACCTGAGCGCTGGTTTCCTTTGGTTACTATTAAAACCTTTGTACCGGCTTTGATCCGGGCTCTCGCAGGAGGGGTCATGGTATGATGTTGACCAGTTTGCCCGGCACAACTATCACCCTCCGCGGTTCACGGCCCTCCAGCAACTCTTCAATTCTGTCCAGTGACAGGGCTCTTTTCTCAATCTCATCCGCGCCTGTATCGGAGGGAACCCTGATCCGTGCACGGATCTTCCCCTTCACCTGAACTACTATCTCAACTGTATCCAGAACAAGATCGGCTTCATTCCATGATGGCCATTTCTGGAAAGAGACGGTATCTCCGGGAAAGTCCATCCGCTCCCACAGCTCATCGGATATGAAAGGTGTCATGGGTGACAGCAGCACAAGCAGTTTCCGGATCGAATCCTTCCAGAGGCTGCCGGATGCGCCTGCTTTATCCCTGTTTGCCGATAGAAAATTAACGTACTCCATCATAGCGGCAACTGCCGTGTTAAAAGCAAAGGAATTTATATCCTCCGTAACTTTCTTCACAGTTCTGGCTGTAATGTAACGGAGTTCGGCAATGAAATCCTCATCCGGCTCCAGAGATTCAGGCTTATCCGTTTCAAGAACAACCGACCAGACCCTTTTCAAGAATCTGTACGTTCCGGCTATCCCGTCCTCGCTCCATCCCAGCTCAGCCTCGAAGGGTCCCATGAACAGGATATAGAGTCTCAGGGCATCCGCACCGTACTTCTCCACCATTTCATCAGGAGTGATGATGTTTCCTTTTGACTTGGACATTTTCTGTCCATCGGATCCGAGTATCATTCCCTGATTTTTCAAAATGCTGAACGGCTCGGTGAAGTCCAGCATTCCCTCATCGAACATGATCTTTGTCCAGAACCTGGCGTAGATAAGGTGCATTACCGCGTGCTCTGCTCCGTCTACGTACAGATCAACGGGAAGCCAGTATTTCACAGCTTCCGGGTCGAAAGGTCTGTCGGACTCGTGCGGAGAGGCAAACCTGAGGAAATACCACGATGAGCAGACAAAACCTGCCATAGTATCGGTATCACGCCTTGCAGACCCTCCGCACTGGGGACATACTGTGTTAACCCACTCTTCGGCCCTTGCAAGCGGAGAGAGTCCCGAATCATCAGGCTCGAAGTTATCGATTTGGGGGAGAACAACAGGAAGGTTTCTATCAGGTACGGCACCGCACTTTTCACAATGGATTATCGGAATCGGGGCTCCCCAGTAACGCTGTCTTGAAACAAGCCAGTCCCTGATCCTGTAACGGACATCCGCTTTCCCAATTCCTTTGGAAGCGGCGTACTCAGACATCTTTTCTCTGGCTGCATCCGAGTCAAGACCGCTGAAGGGTCCGCTGTTCAGAAGCTGACCATCTGCGACCGTTGCAGCTTCGGATACTCCCCGCGGTACGCCTCGGGGGGCTATAACCTCAATAATGGGAATATTGAACTTAACCGCAAAAGCGTGATCTCGAGCGTCATGAGCGGGTACTGCCATTATTGCGGCGGTTCCATAGCCGGCCAGCACATAATTGGCAACATAAACCGGAACTTTTTCAGAATTATATGGATTTACAGCGAAGCAGCCGGTGAACACTCCGGTTTTCTCCTTCTCCGCTGCCGCAGTTCGCTCCAGATCACTCTTGGCTCTGGCTTCATTTACATAATTCATGACCTCGTCATGCTTCTGGGGAGTAACCAGTTTTTCGATATCCGGATATTCCGGAGCAAGAACACAGAATGTTGCTCCGTAGATAGTATCGAGCCTGGTTGTATATACGGGAAGATCTGATTCGAAGCCTGTTTCAGGATTAACCGCTCTGAAGATCACCTCGGCACCCTCGGATCTTCCGATCCAGTTCCTCTGCATTGCCTTGATCCCCTCCGGCCAGTTGAGATCTTCAAGGTCCTTCAGCAATCTGTCTGCGTACTCTGTGATCCTGAAGAACCACTGCTTCAGTTTCTTTCGTGTAACTTCACCTCCGCAGCGCCAGCAGATTCCGCCTGCAGCCTCTTCATTGGAGAGGACGATCCTGCAGGAGGGGCACCACATCTGATCCTTCTCAGTCTGATATGCGAGTCCTCTGTCAAAAAGAAGATTGAAAAAATACTGGGTCCACTTATAGTAGGCAGGATCGCTTGAATTGATCTCCCTTTCCCAGTCGTAACTGGCTTCGATCAGCTTAAACTGCCTGCGGTATGTATCCGAATTAATTCTGGTCACTTCGGCGGGATGTATCCCTGTTTTAATAGCGTACTCTTCCGCCGGCTGACCGAAGGCATCCCAGCCCATCGGATGGAGTACATTGAAGCCATCCATCCTCTTTTTCCGGCATATGACATCGGTTGGTATGTAATTCTTGCAATGCCCCACAGATAATCCCGCTCCTGAAGGGTAAGGGAAATAGTCAAGACAGTAGAAGGGTTCTCTGTCAGGTTCGGTGCCGGTTCTGTAAAGCTTCATCCTGTCCCAGACAGGTCTCCATTTATTTTCCAGTTTTCTGAAATCGTAGGGATCCAACGTTTTCCTCCAGATAAAATAAATACCGCAGTTCGTGAACCGGTACTATGTCCAGAAAACCAGCCAAGGTAAAGTATTATGCACTTGAATCAGTCCATGCACGGAAAGAGTATGTATATAGAGCCGCTCCCCTTATCCCTGCGGAGTGTGCACCCGCTCAGCTGCAGTATCAGGCTCAGCAGGGATATCTCAGAAGCGATCGGAATACCTCCAGAATAATCCGCGGGTGAAGTCAGATCGCACAGTTCATCAGGAACAGCTTTCAAAGGGCTTCCATCGGTCTTCTGTATTTCCAGTTTCACATACTGTTCCGCTTCCCTGTACAGATCTCCAGTATACTTAAGATTCTTTCTTCTGATGACAGCTACTCTGAAGTCCGGTGCGGATTCAGGACAGATGATACTGCAGAGTTGAAGGGTAACCCGCTGCAAAAGATCGATATCACCGGATATATCGTAAAGACTGCCTGATATTGAAACAACCGGAGAGAGCATGCCGGCCTCAACAAATGAGGAGATAACCTTATCAAGAAAGAATTCGGTATTGATCCTCTCGGGAATTGCGCTTAAAGACATATGTAGCATCCGGAGGTAGAGGAAACCTGCCTCCATACCCTCAAAGGCGTACTTCGCAGTATTCAGAACAGCCGATACAGGGTGATCGGGATTCAGAACCTTCTTTATATGCGTGAATCCGCTGCTGATGGCATCCAGCAGGCTGTCCAGCATATCTCTTAAGGAGGACAGAGAATTATCGGCTGATTCCGTCTGTTGCAGACGCATTAAATAGGAAGGATCTGAGACCGGCCACCATATGATCAGTGATTCCCCGATATGCCCGTCGAGCGCTGCGGCAACCACCTGCACAGTCTCTCCAGCCTCGGTTTTGAGTTTCAGGTTCAGCCTGCCTTTCTTGAGTATACCCGAAATAGATGCATCAAGGAGCGACCATTCGGTACCCGAGAACATATCGTAGACTGTCTTGCTGGAAACGGCTCCGTTACACATATCCATCCATGTGGACAGAAGAATCCTGCCGCTGCTGTTGGAAATGAGGAACTTTCCTGCTGCCCTCTCCGCTATAAATGTAAATCTTTTTCCAATAGCTGATTTTTCGAGTTCCGCACTGGTTCTGGCAACATTTTTCACGAAATCCTTCAGTATAGAGTATTCTCTTCCGCCGTTGAAAAGGCACTCTCCGATTTCCTCATTATCGGTTTCCAGCGGAATTGCCCATTGGTGCAGCGCAACCCCGTCTGTTTTTTGATCAAAGGATGTTCGAGTAACAGGACTGGTTCCCCTGATCTTCAG
>JBDLJP010000131.1:0-6383 GCA_039714295.1 Candidatus Fermentibacterota bacterium | reverse complement strand
TACCTCGTATGACTATGCCACCGTCAAGTACAACAGTGATGGTACGGAACAATGGGTTGCCCGTTACGATGGTCCTGCTAATTTTGACGACTCTGCACAATCCATCGCTTTGGATGATGCCGGTAATGTCTATGTGACCGGTTTCAGTAATGGCAGTACCAGCTGCGATTACGCTACCATCAAGTACAACAACGACGGACTGGAGCAATGGGTTGCGCGCTACAATAGTCCTGCTGATGAACGTGACCAGGCGAGATCCATTACTCTGGATTCAGCCGGAAATGTCTATGTGACTGGTTTCGATGGCGGAATCAATGCTAATTCGAACTACGCTACCGTCAAGTACAACAACGATGGTGTTGAACAATGGGTTAGCAATTACAACGGGACTGACGATGCTTCTGATGTACCATCTTCTATAACTGTGGATGATGCCGGGAATGTTTATGTGACTGGTAAAAGTATGAGTAATGATAACGGGTATGACTACGCCACAATCAAGTACAACAACGACGGAGCAGAGCAATGGGTTACGCGTTACAATGGGCCCGGAAATGACTATGACTCTGCATCCTCCATCACTGTGGCTTCTGATGGTAATGTTTATGTAACCGGATTCAGCACAGGTTCCGGCACATCTGAGGACTGCACCACCATCAAGTACTCCCAGGACACCGGTATCACCGAAACAGCAGTAAATCCGGTATTCAGCCTTCGAGTGTATCCATCTCCGGTGAGTAATATTGCATCCATAGCCGTAACTTTGCCGGAATTCTCAGAATGTTCAATCCTGGTGTACGGTCTCGATGGAAGATTTCTGGAAACGTTATATGAGGGATCAATTCCAGGGGGTGAACGCACCTTCCTCTGGCAGACTTCTCAGATTCCAGCAGGTATCTACCTCCTTCGTGTGAAAGCAGGCTCCATGGACAGGGTATCCCGGGTTGCCGTTATTCACTAAGTACACATCCGATTCGGATCCGCACCATTACCGGGAGCGTCTATTCTGTCTAAGCACACAATGCTCTGGCTGATGCTATCACAAGCCTATATAGGAGCCGAATTTAAAGAATGGTCCTGAGAAATCAACCTCGAATCCATCAGCTTCTTCATTATCCAACACAACACTATTCGATCTGTAACCTGCTTCAAGAGCCAGAAGTAACGACATGTTTCCGATTTTCCAGGGCCATTCCTGATCAAGTCTGAGGGAGGCTATCAGACCTATATTGCTTCCGCTGCCTGCCTGGGTTGTATTATCTGAGTACAGGTTCCTGCTTACCCAGACATAGACGGGTCCGGCTCCTGCGGAAAAGCTGATATCCTTCCCCCTGTTTACCAGAAAGAAAGCCTGAGCATCAATTGAAAACGCTCGATCATGCATGGTTATATATTTCTTATAACTGCCGTTGAAAGAGCTGATGCCTGCACTCCCTCGAATCCTGAATCGTTCGCTTAAATCTCTGAGGAATTCAATTGACCAGTCCCATGCGAAGGTGTCAAGTTCATAGCCGACCCCGGCCCGGGAGCATATATCGGCAAAGTCTTTTTCCATCTGCATAGCGGGAATGGATGTAAATAAACAGATTCCCAGCCTGAATTCATGGTAGAAACAGCCATCTTCACCCTGTGCGGATTGGCCTGTCATGCATAGGAGAATCATCAGTAGTGTCATTTGTACACCTCGTACATATCTGTTTCAATGACATCATCATCAAGCATTATCTGGATGTAGTAAATGCCGTCTTCTACTCTGATTCCGTATTCATCCAGGAGATCCCAGGATGATGTGTGAGATCCAGATGTCTGCAGTTCACCATTGATCAGTATCCGGATATTGTTCATATAACAGTTCATAACATTGACATCTACAACACCGTCTGCACTGAGCTGGTAGTCAAAATCAAATTCATCCGTAACCCTTTCGAATGGAAGTGAAGAACCAGAACCAAAACCAAAACCAACACAACCAATCATCAACAGTACAGACACTGTTAGCACAATCAGTGTATTTCTCATTACAATACCTCCTCAGGCTGATGATGATTTACATTCAGAAGCGAAGTATCGAATTACTGAGGTGAAAGAGAATCTGCTTGTAGAGTACCGAGGGCTGAAGAAACTAAAGAGGCTGACCGCAGACGAACGGTACCATGTCTTTTGATATTCCATTGTACAGCTGCGTTTCATCTATTAAACGAAAAGGGTTATGAATCCCGTATTGTGAATCTTCCCGGGGTTGCTCGGAGACTGTTGATTCATCAGTTTCCGGCTTATCAAGATCGCGGCATCCGGTCATCCCGAAGATAATGATCAAAGAGATGCAGAGAATAGATTTCATCATAATATCTCCTTTCAGGTATGCACAGAGACTGTTAATACTCCATTACCCTTTATGATAACAACTTTATTCTTCTTGTCAATTTTTCCGGAGGCGCATCTGACGGGCCGGGTGCTTTACCCGACCCGTATTACTGTAATGTGCGAAACAGCACTAATCGAAGAGTGACTTCACATTCGCCCAGGTATGGCGTTCGATGGGGACTTCTGTATCGTAATAAGTTCGGAACGCATAGTCGAAATCCGGGTAGGGGGAGTAGCCGGGATTGGCAAACACATGACCGTCCGGGTACGGATTGGATATATCACCGGCGATCCCTAATGTGGTGTTACCCGTAAAGACCAGATAGTAGGTGGTCGCCGGAGTGATTTCAACGGCAGTCCAGTAGACATCGACCCACTGACCGGCCGTACCTGTGACGGTTGCTTCTGTAAGCATGGTACCCCCTGCGTTTGGCAGAGCATCCCAGAGCTGGATCGTGACATTGTCGGAGGTTCCAATTCCCGTCCGCAGCAGGATACCCGCACCCGCGATATTACCATTCGTCTGCATGAACGACTGTGCAAGATCTGTCTGGTTGAACGCAGCCATGTGGACTGGCCCACTTGGCTGATTCTGATCGATTTCGATGGTGAGTGATATCTGCTGGGCTGTCCCGGTCTGTTCGAATTCAGGTGTGAGCGCCGACCAGTCGGGCCAGTTCTCCTCGATGATGGTGGCAGTTGCCGGCATGTCGAAAACACCCGTATCCGCATGAGCTGCAGGTGCACCAGATACTGCAGAAATCAGGATCGATGCTGTTATGAAACCTAGAACAGTCTTTGAGTTCATATTGCTACCCTCCAATGTGATTTGAGACTCTTAAACTAATTAACCAGTAAAAATCTTAAACAGAATCGGTTACTGAGCAAATTCTGCTACTAATGTATCGGATTTAGGTTGAAAGTGTCAAGTAGAGTTTTACGAAAGAGAGTATGGGTATCGGGAAGATGTTTCTCCTGAATAGTTTTGCTCGAATTTCTCAGCCCTGTTTCGAGCTTGTCGATGAATTCAGAGGCTGATTCAGATAATTTCAAGTCTGATTCCTCATGAAGCATCTCTGCGACAGATCATCCTTAGCGTATTACGGTGGTTTATGTACCCTATTCAGCTGCCAGCAGGTTATCCACGGCAGAAGTAAGCATCTCTCCTATTTCCGGATTGGCTCCCACTTCAACAAAGGCTATTCTCCCTTCCTGATCAATAATGTACATGGTGGGAATTCCAGTTACCTTATAATCACCGGCAACACCGTCACCCTCGAGGAGCAGCCCGTATGTGTACCCGTTTTCATCCATGAATGAAGCCGGATCCCCGCTTTCCCAGACGTTAACGCCGTAGACGCTAACCTGATCATGAGGATAGCTTTCGAACAATGACTGTATCTCAGGCATTACCGCAATGCAGGGGCCGCACCATGTTGCCCAGAAATCCAGCACGACAACAGTCCCTCTCATATCCTCGAGCGATACTTCATTGCCGTCACGGTCGGTAAGTGTCCAGAGGGGCGCATCGATACCGATTGGAAGGAATGCGCTGTACAGTTCGACACTGATACCCTCAGGGGGCTCAATCATGAAAACATCGTCAGATATCTCAGACGAAATATCAAGATCGTAAATATCAAGAATCCTGGATATAGCATTACCATCGCGATCGGTCATCATACGCTCCACGCGCCTTGGGATATTATCCTCCGATCCAAAAGACCATCTTGCCTTCTGACCGGTAGAATATGTTACCGTGTAAGTTTCACATGGGACTGTGCCGACAGTATCGACACCCTCATACACCACTGACTGTGAGGATATCTCATCAGCGAAAGGATCATCCATGAAGTACTCGTTCATGACAGCGTAAACTCCGGGTCCGAGGAGGTTGGCTCCTCCATCTTCAAGAGCACCTTTCTCGAAAGTATTCTCAGCCGAGTTGTAAGCGTACACTGTATCGGTCCCGGATACAAGGAACATGGTGGGTTCGACCTGGATGCCATCGTCAGGCATAGAATCCAGCCCCATTTCAATACTGAGAAGAGGTGTTTCCATTTCAGCTGATACTCTGCCTGTGAGGTTTCCGGTAAGGTCAGGCGTCCCCATAGAGGGGCTCATGTATATCCTGAATCTGTACGAGCAGCTGCTGAATGATTCGGAAGCACTGTCAGCAAGAATGAACGAAGTGTTTTCAACGACTTCAGTTGAATCCTGCTGGATCTGCGGTTCTTCAGCTGTTCCGCCGCAGCTTCCGATCATACCGCCGGCAAACGCAAGAATAAACACGATCACTATTCTTCTGCTCATAATTCACTCCTTGCATCTATGAGAATCAATACGGACATCTGGAGATGCTATCCCCACTTAACGGTTAAACTGAATCCGGATACTTCCAGTATTCTGAGAAATCATCTTTGTAGTTCTCCGGCATGAACTCACCGGTTTCCGGGGTCTGATAGTACGTTCCATTGTAATTGTTCATTTTTATATTTTCCAGAACTTCCAGGAGACGGTCAACATCCTCATGATTGCTGTAACAGCCGAAGCTCATCCTGACCATACCGGGCATTCCGGATTTATCACCATTTTTGAACTGATTCCTCCATTTAGATATTTCGGAATCCTTCAGATGCAGAAGCTCAACTACGTACGGATGAGCACAGAAACAGCCATTACGTACCCCAACACCGAATTCGTAACCAGCAATTGCTGCTAGCAGCGAATGATCAACACCCTCCAGATTGAATGGAATAACCCCAACCTTCTCGGAAGCCTTCGCCGGATCTTTTTCTCCGTAGATGGTTACTCCTTCAATTGATCCGAGCTTTTCAAGTGCGTAGGCTGTCAGTTCCCGCTCATGCTCCGCTATACGATCCAATCCCTCTTTCATCAGTACTTCGGCGGCAATTGCCATGGCGATCGCGCCCATTACATTAGGACTTCCGGCCTCGTCCCTGTCCGGCATTCCGGCCCAGTATACTTCATCGGGTGTAACCATATGAACCGTACCTCCCCCGCAGTAATCGGGGGCACTGTCCAAGAATTCGGATCTCGGACCGATCAGGGCTCCTGTTCCGTAGGGAGCGTACATCTTATGCCCTGCAATTGCAATGAAATCAAGATGACCGGGATCGTCATCCGGTCTCATATCTATTTTTCTGTGAGGAGCAAGCTGCGCGGCATCTATCATGATTCTTGAACCGGCTGCATGAACTTTTTCAGCCAGTTCATGTATTGGCTGAATGTACCCTGTAACGTTGGAAGCGCCTGTTACTGCAACAAGAGCTATCCTGCCTTTATACTCTTTTAACAGTGATTCGAAATGAGCCTCATCGAAGCGTCCGTCCGGTGTCGCCCTGACATGGAGAGTTCTGTGGTTGAATCTCCATGGAAGATCATTTGAATGATGTTCCATCCGTGTGGTGATGACAACGTTATCACCAGGTGCTTTCAGGCGGTGCGCAAGCTTGTTGATGGCTTCTGTAGCATTCTTCACAAAGATAACTGTATTTCTGCTGTGGTCGGCTCCAACGAATTCAGCGATTACACTATGAGCCCGGTCGTAAGCTTCGGTACATAATCTTGATTTGAAACCGGTTCCCCTGTGAACGCTGGAATAATATGGTGCCAGTGCATTGATCCCGTCTACTACGTCTTTCAGGGGTGGTGTGCTGGCTGCATTGTCCAGATTGACATAACGTACAGTTGTTCCGTCCAGAAGGGGTACTTTTCTATTAAGCCCATAGATGCAATCGCGCATTGTTTCTCCATTTTCTATAAACAGGCATTGTTAGACAGTCGGGAAATTATAATCCTTCCAGCGACAAGATAGAAGTGTTCGATTCCATCGCTATTACTCCGTCACATCGATACGATACAGCATCCCATCAGCATTGTTGCTCACCCAGAGGTGACCGTCATCGTCAATCGTCACTCCTGCTGCGGATGAAATGATGTTGTTACTTATCACTTTAACTGCTTCTCCGGATGAATCACAGCATCGAACCGGAATA
>JBDLJP010000130.1:0-6400 GCA_039714295.1 Candidatus Fermentibacterota bacterium | reverse complement strand
CTGCGGAAGCCCGGAGACCAAGATCCGATTTCTGTATTGCCCGAACGATCGCATCTGATGTCGAGGGATCGAAGGGCTGTATTACGATAAGTCGCGGTTCCGGTGCCGATATTCCAGCCACCTGCTTTATGGGATGCAGTCCGCCCCAGCACTCGACGCGGATATTATCCAGAAGGGCGGGACTTGCCTTGCCGGTTCTTATTACAGCCATCTCGCGCGCGGTGTTCTCAACCGCTTTTTTCATTCTGCTCTTCTGATCCTTCAGAATCTGTTCAATCATTGTTCATTCCCCCTATTTGGCTTCCGATTGAAGGTTCTTTGAATACTCTGAGGATATTTTTCGGATCCCATATATTAAAAACACTGATGGGAAGCCCGGCATCTCGGCAGACAGCAATTGCCGCAGCATCCATCACCTTCAGATCAAGTCTGAGTACCTCATCATATGTTAGTGTTTTAAATCGTTCAGCATCAGGGTTATGTGCTGGATCCGAATCGTATACTCCATCGACTTTCGTCCCTTTGAGTAATCTTCCGCATCCTGTCTGCACTGCTCTGAGTGCAGCGGCAGTATCCGTAGTGAGGCAGGGGTTTCCGGTTCCGCCTGCGTATATGACAACGTAACCGCGGTTGAGATATTCCTCGGCTTTCAGCGGGGAAAAGGTTTCAAAAAAGCCGAGTACAGGAATGGATGAAAGCACAACGGCTTCCCCGCCGCGCTTCCTCAGGGCATCTCTGAATGCCAGGCCGTTGATCAGTGTTGCCAGCATTCCCATCTGGTCTCCGGTGATCCGGTCTGTCGATCTCTGATCCCGTCCCCGGATGAAATTTCCTCCGCCTGTAACAATTCCGACGCTGCAGCCTGCTGCTGCAAGATCAAGTACGGCTCCCGCAAGTTCCTCCGCAATATCTGCATCGATTCCGTGACCGGCTCTGCCTGCAAGAACCTCTCCGCTGAGTTTGAGAAGAACTCTCTCGCTCCGCGTCCGGTCATCCTCTTTCATCAGTTACCTATCGAAAACCTTGCGAATTTGCGGATCACAATATTCTCCCGGAGTTTCCCGATAAGGTCGGTAAGCGCGTCCTTAACGGTTCCGATATCGGGGTCGTCCGACCATTCCTGATCAAGCAGACATGTATCCGAGTAGAATTTTTCCATACGGCCGTCTATGATTTTTTCAATGATCTCAGCCGGCTTGCCCGATCCTTCAAGCTGTGCTAGGAGTACTTTCCTCTCAGATTGAACATCATCCTCAGGAAGATCATCACGGGATACTACAACTGGAGGATAAGCTGCGATATGCAGTGCAATCTTCTTCGCGAAATCCTGGAAATCCTCTGTTTTGGCGACGAAATCTGTTTCGCAGTTCACTTCAACCAGAACTCCAAGTTTACCCGGAGGATGGATATACGAGACAACAAGCCCCTCCTCCGCATCTCTTAAAGCTTTCTTGGATGCTACTTTGATGCCCTTCTCGCGGAGGATCGTAATGGCTTTTTCCATATCGCCGTCACTCTCATCCAGTGCTTTTTTGCAGTCGAGCATGCCGGCTCCGGTAGCTTTTCTGAGCAGTTTCAGATCATCAAGATTGATTGCCATTATTCACCCGATTCCTTTCCCTCTTCGGAAATGTCCACGTTTTCAGCAGGATCGTTCGAAGCGGTTTCCTCAGCAGTTTCTTTTTCTGCAGCTTCTGTTGTTTTCTCAGCGGCAGGCTTTTTCTCAGGAGCAGCCTTCTTCGGAGCAGCCTTCTTCGGAGCGGCTTTCTTCGGAGCGGCTTTCTCCGGTTTCTCTTCGGTTGATTCCCCTGACATCTCCTGCAGGGTTTTGGCATCCGCAGCTTCCGAAGAAGCGCCTTCGGCACCTAGAAGCGCGTAATCCGCCAGCGTTCCCACGATCATGGATATGGATTTAATAGCGTCGTCGTTACCTGGAATGGGATAATCAACCTCTGTCGGATCGCAGTTCGTATCTACTATGCCAATGCATGGTATTTTCAGGTTTCTTGCTTCCCTGACAGCTATCTGTTCCTTCTTGATATCAACAACAATAATCACTCCGGGAAGTTTCTTCATGTGGCGAATACCTGTAAGATCCTTCTCAAGCTTTTCTCTATGTCGTTTTTTCCTGAGAATTTCCTTCTTGGTGAGGCTCGCCGGGTATCCATCCTTCTCAGCCTGCTCAAGCTCGATCAGTGTCTGTATACCCTTTGAGATAGTTCTGAAGTTCGTAAGCATTCCGCCCATCCAGCGTTCGGTAACGTAATACTGACCGCTTCTGATGGCGTGCTCTTTCAGGCACTCTCTTCCCTGCTTTTTAGTGGCCACAAACAGAACGCTTTTTCCGGAGGCAACGGTTTTTGCAACCAGGTTTGCAGCATCTTCGAGCATTGCTCGGGACTTCTTGAGATCGATGATATGTATACCATTACGAGCCATGAAGATATAATTCTTCATTTTGGGGTTCCAGCGGCTCTTCTGATGACCGAAATGTATTCCGGCCTCAAGCATTTCCTTCATGGAAGGTATTTTCATGGATTATTCCTTTCGGTTATCCTCCGGCCGGCTTGATCGAACCAATTTCCATGTTCATATGGAAACACCGGGGTTTATCACCACCAGCCGTGTGTATTAAACGCACAATGCACAATTTGTGCGCAGTTATTCTATCTCTTGGAGAACTGGAATCTTTTTCTTGCCTTTGGCTGACCGTACTTTTTCCGCTCAACGATCCTGGGATCACGCCTGAGCATACCTTCAGCTTTCAGGGCAGGCCTGAATTCAGGATTAATCTCCACCAGAGCTCTTGCTATTCCAAGTCTGATTGCTCCGGCCTGTCCGGTTAATCCTCCGCCGCGAACATTAACTTTAACATCGTAATCCTTTGATACTCCAGCAGTTTCCAGAGGCTCCAGGGCATGCTCCAACTGCCATAGATCACAGAAATATTCTTTGGGATCCCTGTGATTTATCTGGATCTGACCTTTTCCGGCTTTCACATAACATCTTGCTGTAGCTCTTTTCCGTCTTCCAACACCTATATGCTGTTTCATCTCACCACCCTTGATCGCTAGATTTCCAGAACCTGTGGGTCCTGGGCCGCATGCGTATGTTCGTTTCCAGCGAATATTTTTAATTTTTTCAACTGTTTTCTGGCTATTCTATTCTTAGGCATCATACCACGGACAGCTTTTCTGAGAATTCTGTCGGGGTGCTTTTCCAGCATTATCTTCATGCTCGTAGTCTTTCTTCCACCGGGGTAACCCGTATGGCGTCCATACTCCTTCTGATCAAGCTTTCTGCCTGTGAAATTCAATTTCTCAACGTTTGTCACTATGACAAAATCACCGGTATCGATATGAGGTGTGTATACCGGCTTATTTTTGCCCTGAAGAATCATGGCGATCTGGGAAGCCAGTCTTCCGGGAGAATATCCGGTGGCATCAATCTGCCACCATTTCCTCTCTATTTCTCCGGGTTTGGCTGTATATGTCTTCACTTTTCTGAACCTCCACTAAGAATCGTACTTTATCATTCCAGCAACCCGTGAGATGGATATATTTGGAACACAACTATTTACCTGGGCAGCTCTCATTTGATCGAAGGCTGCACAAACCCTGTTTTCTCCGTAACTGATAATCTCTGCAACGCATCAGGAATTATCTATTACGAGAATACTGAAGGGAACCGGTAAACTGTTAGAATTTACTCAGAAAGTCAAGGTCAGAAACGATGCTGATTCTCCAGAATCCCGGTAACCTCATCAAGGAGTTCCCGTCTTCTTGCGGTATTGTACGTCACCGCGGCTCTTGATCCGCCGTAGATATTGCCTCCGTAGAAAGATAGGCCAAGCCATCCCAGCAGCACAGAGGTGGTTGTGTTACCCTCGTGCAATGATTCAATGAAAAGCCAGGCCAGTGCTCCGTTTACACCAAGCGCTATAATCCCATCGGTGTAATGACCGCAGACCATCTGTCCTGAACCCGGAACAACTGCGCTGGAAATACCGCACCATAACGGGCTGCGATGAGAAAGAAATTCTCCTTCGGCAACCTTCGCGGCCAGACTGGAGGATAGATCGGAAAGGGGTCCTCCGTCTGATGCCAGAACACTCAACTCCTCGGCGCTTACAGCCCAGTTTCCCGTCCGGGCGCTGATCAGACTCGCCATAATACCGGCTCTCGCTCTTATCTCAGTATCTTCTGATGTAATCGCGGCTTCTGTATAAAGCTCCCGGGCGTAACCGAAATTCCCTGATTCCTCGAGTACCGACCCGGCACCCATCATGGCTCCTGCTCTGAGATCAGGTTCAGAAAGGTTCCTCTGAAGGTATGTATAGAGAGAGAATGCGTCTTCAGCCCGCCCCAGCTCCTGCAGGCACCTTGCAAGGTGAAGAGATACCAGAGGACACGCCAGTGTATCTTCATCATGTTCGTAGATGATTCGCAGATATTCCCCAGAAGCCAAATCATACTCTCCCAGAGCATACAGATAATCGGCGAAGCCCTCATCAGCATCGTGACCGGGAAATAAGGTCAGAAGGGCAGCAAGGATCGTCCCCAGCATATCACTTCCTCTCCATGGTTCACCGGATCTGCAAGAATATTTCCTTCAGTGATCCGGTAGTCTCCGCTTCTGTAAGCAGCAGATGTGCATCTGGTCCACCGCTCGAGAGCCATCATCACACCGAGCACAGGTCCCTGCGATTCAATAGCCTCCTGACCGTAATGGGAACAGGTAGGGTAATATACGCATTGTCTGGCCAGAAGATCTCTGAATAACCCCCTGTACTGAAAAAACAGAATACCTGTAAGACTGTTTTCAGGAGCAGCTGCGCCCTGCACAGCTGTACAGAGGAGCAAAATCAGGAGAATCGCTGAAAGAGATTTCACGAAAATCCTTTCCTGCACGCATCAGCCAGATTATCCAGAGAACATGCTTTCAGACCTCCCGCGTTGAAAATAGAAAGGATATCATCGTTCCAGTCAGCCGGAACTACCCACAGGCTGTAACCCGTTTTCCGAGCTGCCACCGATCTTCCCACAAGAGACAGGGCTCTTTCTTCAGGTGGTATTCTTCTGGAAAATGACTGAGGAGAGATTGCGATACTGTCTCTATAGAACGGGATCAGCAGAGTAATCCCGGGCCACGGCACAAGCCTGAGTGAGCGGCTGAACCCGTGCTCGCGAAGAGTACTCCATGTATACCCGTATATGCTTCTGGCCTGCCGGGGAGAGAGTTTTGAGTTCAGCAGGATACGGCTCTCTCCAATGTCCGGTGATCCAGTACTGAGTATCTCAGCCATTTCAGGGGGAAGGTGCTCAGGAAGGGCTGTTTCCGTACCGGTTACTCTTCTGCCGAGTTCTGTCCAGAAGTAATGGTACCACTTGTTCTTCAATCCGTATGTTCCTCCGAATCCCGAAAAACCTCATCTATGACGCTGCTGATCAGGTCGTACTGAAAACCTCTCCTCTGCAGATACCCCTTTGCCCTTCGCAATCCCTTTTGCCTTTCAAGGTAGCCATACTTGTTTTTAACGGTTTTAACGAGACTCCGATACAGATCATGTTCATCACGCTCTGCAAGAACATCATCCGTAACTCTGTCCGGAATCCCCCGTTTCTTCAACTCCATTCTTAACCTGAAATTCCCCATAGGTGATTTCCCGGAGTGACTGCGGACGTAGACCGAAGCGTAACGTCTATCATCCACCAGACCGCAGCCGCAAGCCCACAGCAGCAATTCGTCGGCTACCTTTTCAAGGTATTTTCTGCCGCTTAGATAGGATCTGAGCTGATGTGAGGTGCGCTCAGAAAGAGAAAGATACCTCTCCGCATCTCTGCGGGCGATGGGCAGCTGATCTTGAAAAGCTGCCTTTTCGATCTCATCTGTCAGAACGATAGAACCAGCATGCAATTCCATGGCGGAGATTCTTTTAACCGGAAGCAGAAAGCTGACTTTCTCCGTTATGACAAGCCGCCATCCTTTCCTGACGGTAACTATCTCCTCGACGGAAAGCTCAGCTATTCCTTCTCCTCCTGTTTCTCAGCGGTTGTGCCGTCCGACCCGGGTATTTCCAGTATCTTCCTGATCTCCGCTTCGAGTTCTGCAGCAATTTCAGGATTATCTGCAAGGAACTGCCTGCTTTTTTCACGGCCCTGTCCCAGCTGAGTATCTCCCATGGAATACCATGTGCCCCTGCGCGTAACCAGATCGTTATCAAGTCCGAGATCAATAAGCTCACCCTCCCTGGAAATGCCAAAGCCGTGCAGTATCTCGCATTCGATATTTCTGAAAGGAGGCGCAAGCTTGTTCTTAACAACTTTGATCCTGGTACGGCTGCCGATTATCTGATCCCCCTCTTTTATCGAAGCGATCCTCCGCACATCCAGGCGCAGAC
>JBDLJP010000129.1:0-6414 GCA_039714295.1 Candidatus Fermentibacterota bacterium | reverse complement strand
ACCCGTAGATGCTGCTCTCCCATGTAAAAGGCATGCGGCTGTAATCAAAAAGAAAGTACCAGCGAACAGCTTTTCGTATAGGATGAAGCATCTTCCACAGATCATCGGGAAGATGAACTTCGGTATCACAGAATCTGCATACTTCATTCCTCTTATCCCCCGAAGCGATCAAACTTCCACCGCAATTGGGGCATTGCAGTGCTACCGGATTATCGGAACTCTCTACATGAAGCTCACTTCCCTCTCCCCTTCCCGGTATCAGTGAAGGATCCTCACCGATCAGCGCTGTGATACCTGAGAACTCTCCATCGTAGATATCCGGGTATTTACGGATGAATGTCTTCTCTCCCGTTTCAGGATGGAGCATGTATCCATCTTCAATGTGCTCAAGAATCTCCTCAATGGGGATATCATCCTTCGTTCCTGCATATCTGGGCTTCAGCCTTCCATACTCAATCCTGTAGTTTAGATTCCCGAAGGCTGTAGAGCTGGTTCCCTCACCCTCTTCGCTATGGGGTGCTTCCCTGATGGCATCGTCCAGAACGGTTTTCCAGTGATCAACTGTGAGATCGTGATCCGTACCGCATGCAGGGCACTTCAGGTTCTCGACCAGAGCGTTCATAGGCACATAGCTGTCGCAATCGGGGCAGGTGAAACCCGCCTTTACACATATTCCAATCATACATCCCCACTTTATCTGAAAGTCCTTCCCTGCCATGCCCAGTTCTCACCGGATATATCTGAAAAGGTAATGTACACTCTGCCTGCGGAAATCCCAAGTGTTTCTTCCAGAACACTGGAGACAGCAGCGGCAATACTTCCGTTCACGGGTGCATTCAGCCCACCTATGCTCATAACCTGAACAAAGGCAGCGTTTCCGGGTTCCCCGGACAGCAGGAAGCAGGAGGTGCTGATGGTAGCCATTACGTACTCCAGGGGTTTGCCAAGTTTCTCTGCTACTATTTCACTAAGCTTTGCTGCGAGGTTTATTTCCTGTTCCCTGCTCAAGATGATGTCTGTCTCCAGCCTGATTAAGGGCATGTCAGCGGCTCCTCTCTTTATATGATCGGTTAAGATGCACTTGCATGAATGTAAGAAGAAAGAAACCTTGCTGTCCATCCCTGCTGTTCGCAGAACTTCGCAGATAATCTTGCAACCGGGCTAACAAAGCTTGCGTTCTGGCATCGGTAAGTATATTCGTAATTCGGAATACAATTACACGGTTACAGGAAGTGTCAGATAAATCGGAAAGGATGTCAAGATTGTGAAAAGAACAATAATGATTGCACTCAGCATCGTTTCGGCATGGGTAATGATCTCCGCCTGCGGCGGCAACGGCTCCGATGCCGCTCAGGTAACCCCTCAGGAAACCGAGGAGAGAGTATCCATCTCCATTGTTGATTCGATTGGTGTTGAACTTGGCGACGAAAACTATGTCTTCGCAAATATAATGGCTGTGGATCATGGACCGGATGGAAACATATACGTACTTGACCGGGGAGCATTCTCGGTGCCTGTATACTCCCCCAACGGAGACTTCATCAGAAGAATAGCGAACCAGGGCAGCGGCCCGGGAGAGCTGCTGATGCCCTTTGCAATGACTGTGCTGGGTGACTCCAGAGTTGCTGTCTGTGACCCGATGCAGGGCGGAGTTAACAACTTCAGTGCTGAAGGTGAATGGGAAGGTGTTTCGATAGAGTTCAACAACAACCCGCCCATGAGAATGTCAGGTGCCGATTCAAACGCCTTTGTAGCCCTGAAAGTTACTGTTGAATTCGAAGGGGCTCCCACAACAGTTTTTACCATCGGAAGATACGAGGATGATGAGATTCCCACAGCCTTCTATTATGAGGATGAGTTCCCATTTGATCCGGAGAACTTGACTGAGGTTCTAAACAGGACTCTCTTCAGCGCCGAGTATACAGCCGACCGTGACGGAAATGTATACTTAACACCGATGTCAACCGAGGATTACATTGTCCGTGTATTCGACCGTGATGGAAACCTGACGCTGGAATTCCAGCGTGAAATGGATAGAGTTTTGAAATCTGAGGATGAGATCACAGAGGAAAAACGCTGGATGGAGGCATGGCTCACCAGTATCGGTGTTCAGGGAGTACTGATCGAATACGAACCGAACCCCTACAAATTCATGACAAGCGATATCGGGTACGATTCGCAGAACAGGATATGGGTAAGACGGGGAACTGAGCTTACACCTGTATTTGATATATTCGACAGCACCGGAGAGCTGTTATTCACAGCCGAGGTTGAAGGTACGGGAGAGGATGCGCAGTACTGGGATTTCGAAATTGATGAAAATGGTATGATAGCTTATTCGCTGAATCCGGAATTCTTCCACAAAGTCTGGATAATGGAACTTCCTGAATAACGATCAGGGACGGAGGTAATTGAAGATTCTAATTACCTCCGTCCCCGTTATCATATTTCAGCAATTCGGATGTTAGCTGATACTGGCAGTAAGTACATCATCGTCAAGATTGAAATCTAATCAGCACTTACTCCGGTTATTTTGTAGAGTGCCTTGTAAATACCGACCGTTGAGCACAGCTTGAACCAATCAATATGGAGTCAGCTTGCTTGCTCATTCTGTACCTTAATTCTCCAGTTACATCGCAGCAATAAGCTTAGGAACAGTTCTTTTTACCTGCAGACGCACTCCACCGAGATTCGCACCCTTCTCCGCGACTATGGCAAGCAAAGCATCGGTGCCAAGGGCTGTCATCATGACTATTCCGCCTTTGAACTCCATCATGGCCTGATCCATTTCGTCCAGTCCCAGCTCGCGGCCGACACTTTCTGCGGAACCCATGCCAGTTGAAACCATCGCTCCGATAGCTTCGGTGTCTGATGTTCCCGTAGAGGCAGCATCTATAACGAAACCGTCCCTTCCTACGCAAACTGCAACGTTAATACCAGATACTTGCACCAGTTCCTCCAGAATCTTGTGTAATTCTTCCATTATTTCTCCTTTCAGTTGTAAGAGCAGTCTGTTCCTGCCATGCTATAATCTTCAGTTAATCGTATAAAGTACTTCAACAAATTAATACTGTATACATTAACTATATTTTCACGGTAACAAAACAGAATATAATTAATTTCCTGTAAACATATATAGTATTCGTGATGCCCTGTCAAACAGCAAATTCATCGGCATTCAATGATTCGGTCAAATATATCCGCAAGCATCAGACAGAACAATCACTCATCGATTAAATACGCTGATACTCAAGAGATTTCGGTTACTCGGAACGGAGCCCAGGATTGATTCAAAATGCCAGGAAATATCTGAATATTCACGCTGTGCAGCACAGGCATATGCGATAACAATTACATAGAGTTTATCTCTAATATATGTGAATACAATAGCATTCCGCGCATAATGTATTTCTGGGGTGCGCTGTATATGTTGTCAGACGATACTGTTCTCAAGATTACCAGAATGAGAAGGAGGCTCGAACATGCGCCTCGATCATTGGTAAACACAACAGTTGCATTCTAGATATCTTTCAGGTGTACAGGCTCTCCATACTCAAATTGAAGACCCCGTACTACTCCATAATCCGGGAAAATGCAGATACCGGTGAGATGTTCAGTAACGAGGATATCAAGCTTCAAGGAAAACAGAGCTGCAGTTTCAGTTCCGCTTACCTTGGAGTCGCTGTTTCGAAACAGATCTCGGTTCCGTCATCTCTGTTCACCAGTTCCACCTTCGCCCTGATACCTGTAAGTCTGAAGAAAGTCTCCTCAACCAGTCCGAAACCGAAATAGCAGATCGCCTGCTTTCCACAGGGCTGACCGCTGCTTTCAACGAATGCAGAGAAGGCGCATTTCTTGAACTCAATCACACCTGAATTCGGATCATCACCGGGTACCAGATTGAAGTCTCCAAACCCTCCAAGATCAGAAATTCCTTTTGCCATAATCTCACCAGCCTCTTTCACTGATTTACCGGATGGAAGATCGGGCCAGATACGCCTTGATGCCTGAAGGCCTGCTTTCCGCATAACAGCTGAAGCAGAACTTCCGAGAACAGAAGTTATAGTGGAGGATATCTCCGCGATGATCAGATCTTTATTATCCATGATTCCTCCCTGGATTTGCTAGTGTACTTCTAGAATAGTGCCGAATTCGAGAACACGCATATTTTACTACAATTATACTATGTTATTATCCGACTATAATGACCACCGGGGAATCTGCGCTCAGACTGAATCAGCATGTTCGCGTCCAGGTCCAGTCTTTCGCGGAACACTTATGCATGAAACCCAGAGCCTCCCAGAAGTGCCGGGTATCGTACTTCACTCCCCGGGCAATGAGATCATCACGGGCCTGTTTGAGCCGCTCCACTACGCGATGGTCGATTCCGCCAGGCTTCAGACTATATCGACTACTTCTTGACATTACAGGAACCCTTAGTATTGTTTTATGGTAAATAATTTGCAATATGGACTTTCTGTACTGTTTTAAACTGCATTCGATCAACAGTTACCATAAGACTGTGTTTTCAGGCAGGAGAACATCAGTGAAAGATAATCGGAAAACCAAGGCTCAGCTGATTCAGGAGATTAATGAACTGCGCAGCCGTGTCTCCAATCTGGAATCAGGCAGTTCTGCACAATCAGCTTTCCCTGCTGATATTACCGGAAGAAAATACCTGGAGAAGGAGAATGAGCATCGATTGATTTCTCTTACAGAGCCGGAATTCGATCTTACCAATCTTTCATTGACTGATGTTCTTGATCAGAGAATGCTGCAGAGTCTTCAGGATGCCTTCTCAGATGCATTCAATGTTCCTTCAGTGATTTTCGATATCGATGGATCTTTCATTACCCGTCCCTCCCGGTTCAGTGACTTCTGCGCTCTTCTTAACAGCACAAATAAAGGAGCGAGAAAGTGCACTGTATTCGATAAGAAGATGATGGAAACTTTGAAGGAGAATCCTGTACCACAGCTTCGACAGGGATGCGTTCTCACTAACATGGTTACCGGCATTGTTCCCATAATGCTGCAAGGCAGACACCTTGCAAATTGGGGAATCGGTCAGATGATATCCGGTGAAATTGATCCGGATGAAATACGGCAGTATGCAGATGAGATCGATCTTGACTCCGGGAAACTGGCTGCTGCTGCCGGGCATCTTCTTCCAGTTGAACCAGACGTATTAAAACGTACTATGGATTTTCTTGGCACACTTTCATATCAGCTCAGTCTGCTTGCATGGCAGAATCTCCAGCAGAGGCGCAACATTGCTGCGAGGGACAGGGCGGAGAAAGCACTTATCAGCGAACGCAAATTGTATATTGCAGGACCAACAATTGTTTTCCGGTGGAAAGCTGCCGATGGCTGGCCTGTGGAATATGTTTCACCTAATGTAGAAAGTGTTTTCGGGATTACTGATGACGAATTTATGCTGGAAGGAATTCTCTTCTCAAGTATTGTGCATCCGGATGACATAATTCGTGTGGGTGCTGAAGTGGAAATGTACTCCAGGGACAATATCGATTCTTTTCAGCAGGAGTACAGGATAGTTCGTCCTGATGGGAAAATCCGGTGGTTATTTGATATAACAGTTATTTCGCGTAATGATGATGGTTCTATCTCTTTTTACGAAGGCTATGTTCTGGATATTACTCACCACAAACAGGCGCAGTTTGAACGGGAACGATTAATGATGGCAATTGAGCAGGTAGCGGAGACAATTGTTATCACCAATATGGATGCTGAAATAGAGTATGTTAATCCGGCATTTGAACAGATAACAGGCTTTTCACGGGATGAAGCCATTGGCAAGAATCCACGGATGCTCCAGAGCTCTGAACATGGTGAATCCTTCTATACCGATATGTGGGATACGCTGCAAAGAGGTCAGATCTGGAGCGGTCATATAATCAACAAGAAAAAAGACAGCACATTGTATACCGAGGAAGCTACAATCTCACCGGTGCGCAACTCCTCGGGAGAGGTCGTGAACTACATAGCTGTGAAGCGTGATATTACCTCAGAAATCAATCTTGAGAGGCAGCTGCGCCAGGCTCAGAAAATGGAAGCCATCGGACATCTTGCGGGTGGAGTGGCTCACGATTTCAATAACCTGCTGCAAGTCATTAACGGTTATACGGACCTCGCACTCGCGTATATCGATCTCGATCATCCTTCTCGTGATTATGTAAAGGAGGTCGAAAAAGCAGGCGTGCGAGCGAGAACACTGATCAGTCAGCTGCTTTCATTCAGCCGCCAGCAGATTATCAACCCTGTTGATCTTGATCTCAACGATGTGATTGATAAATTCATGAAGATGTTGACACGCGTGATTGGTGAACATATCCAGTTAAAATTTATTCCGGACGATGACCTGGGGATCATTCATGCAGACCGGGGACGGATGGAGCA
>JBDLJP010000128.1:0-6414 GCA_039714295.1 Candidatus Fermentibacterota bacterium | reverse complement strand
GGCCTCCGCCGACATCACCGAAACTTATGGCTGGGAAGGCACCGAGACGGTTCTCGGTATGTACCCAGCCGATGGAATAATTGCAACCATCGCGACGGATCCCGTGCATGGAGGATCGCAGTCGCTGAAACTTGAAGATGCAGCGGCATCAGGTACTCCCCAGGCATTTGTTGCGTGGGTCGTGGGTCTTGAGGATGGTGATGAAGTGACTGCAAGCTTCTGGCGATACGACACATCGCCGGGAACCGCACCCTCCTGCAGAATATGGGGTCACTGGAACGATGATCCCACAGATATAAACGGTTACAACGGAAGCGCCAGCGGCCAGAGTGATTACGGACCAGGCACAGGCTGGGATGAAGCTACATACACCTGGACCGTTGTTGAAGGTCATACAGGTCTAGTTATCGAGTGCAGGACATATTCAAGCGCTGGTGATATCGTCTGGATAGATGATATGACGGTTATCGCTCCCGATGGCGCAACCATCTGGACCCCCGGTAATCTTGCTCTTGAAAACACCACATGGAGCGATATAAAGGCTGCATTCTAAAGGTGAACAACTCATATTCAGGAAAGGAAATAGCATGAAATCTCTACTTTGCTTCGGAACATTACTTCTTGTCCTTCCCGTAACCGCAATGGCCTTCCAGACGGAAACCTACGGCTGGGAGGAATCTTTTACGGTTCTTGCTACCTATGGCAACGCTAACATTGACCTCGAGTACTCCAGTCCCGTTTACACAGGATCCCAGTCCCTGGAGTTATATGAATCTCCACTGGGTGGAACGCCTCAGGCCATTATATGCTGGATACAGAACCTCGACGAAGGTGACACCGTTGCGGCTTCATTCTACGTATACGACGATACACCCAGTGCCAGTCCTTCCGGCCGTATCTGGGCCCACTATAACGCTAATTACACGGATCCAACCTGGTACGACGGAAGCGCCGGCGGCAACAGCACATACTCTTCCGGAATCGGATGGGAAGAGCTGTCATGGGAATGGACTATCGATGCTGATTCAACGCACGCGGGTCTCATGATAGAGGGCAGGATATATTCAAGTTCGGAATTTGATACACTCTGGTTCGACGAAATGGAGGTTATCGCTCCGGACGGCGCCACGATTGTCTGGCCGAATGTTCCTGTAGCACTGCAGCGAAGCACCTGGGCTGATATAAAGACATCGTTCTAGAGTTCTTATAAACAGTTCCATGAAGAAATGCGGGGAAGTAAATAATGCTTCCCCGCTTCCTGCGCAGGATTGAAATATCAGAAAAGCTCACCGAGTTTCTCAACCATGCTTAAGGCTCCCTCGAAAACCTCAGCCGGGCCGTTCGCGAGCATGTAAGCCGGAGTTGTCACCAGTTTTCGCTCTGCATCAACAATTGAGTCATATACAGGACAATTCACATGAACTGCTCCCATTGCATTAATTGCATCTGCTGTTTCGGGATGGCTGCCTATGGTCAGTTTTGCCCCGGGGATAGTCCTGGCAAGAATTACAGGAGCGATACACATGGCAGCTATTGGTTTGCCGGACTGAAGGGCGTTGTTGATGAGACTTTCGACTTCTGGATTTACAGAGCATTGCGGACCATCTGAAGCGAATGAACAGAGTGTAAGCGCAGCGCCGAAACCTCCCGGGAACATCAAAGCATCATAATCATCCGGTTTCAGATCAGAGAGAGAAACTATATTGCCCCTGGCTATTCTGGCTCCCTCTTTTAGAGCGTTTCTGGCAGTCATCGCGGCATCTTCGGCGCTATGATCCACAGTGGCCGCCTGTTCCACATCAGGTGCCGTGAAAATTACTTGATAACCCGCTCTGTCGAGGGCTATGAGAGCGGCGACAGCTTCATGTATTTCGGAGCCATCCTTAACTCCGCACCCGCTGAGTATAAAAGCGATTTTCCTTCCCATAATATCCTCCATGTCAGTAAATTCCATTTCTACTCAAGAGATACTAAATGAATTACCCGGAGTCCACGGCATCGGGGCTATTGCCGATTTGAAACAGTAAAGTATCTTAAGCGCAACAGAAAAAGGGAGTTAAAATGCTCAAATCGATTTTCGCCCTGCTGCTTTTCATGTCATTGTTCTCCTCATGCTACTACGGAGTGATGCAGGGGGCTCATACTCTTGGGAAAGACCACATCACAATGACAGGCGGGGTTACTCTTCCTGCATACTTTTCAGCCGAATCAAAGCGAGAGGCCGAAGCGAACAGAATCGATTTCCTTGAAGCCTACCCCACAGCGGACTTTGCAGTCGGAGCGACTGACAGGATAGACCTCGGAGTTTCTTCCTTCGGATACGGTGTCGGACCTATGGTGAAGTATAATTTCATGCATCCTGCAGGCCTGACAGCCGTTTCTGCCATGCTGAACATGAACTATGTGATCCCCATGCAGGTTATGCTTCCAAGAATGTCTCTCTGTGCCGGGCACAAGTTCGACCGCGATCTCGAGGTTTTCGGCGGGAGCGACCTGGGATACGGTCCGGATATGGCAAATATTCCCCTGTCTGATGACGGTTCTCACGACTGGGATTCCGTCGATAATACCTTCTTTGCCTGCATTCGTATCGGCTGCAAGTACGAGCTGAAGCCTCCCGGGGGTCCGAATGAGAATATTGCCTATCTCCCGGAATCCATACTCTTCCAGTTTTCCATACCTCTTGATATCTCGAGAAGCATGATTCTGGCGGGTCTGGCTATCACATACTAGGGGCAAATTGAATCTGCACTGCGATATGCATGTTCATACGAGTGACTCGCCCGACGCAGATATTCCAGCTCGGCAGCTTGTTAGAAAGGGCATGGAGAAGAGTCTCGGGGGAATTGGTTTCGTAGCCCATCTTGACCTGGACCCTGAAGATTTCTGCTACGGCAGGTTCAACGCTGCTCAATATGATAAATCTATAAATCTGGCTGCCCTCGATGCCGGGGAAAGCCTGTCCGTAATGAAAGGTCTTGAAGTAGGGGAACCTCACGTGTACGAGAAAAAGGCAAAAGATATCGTCGACTACTCGAACTACGATTTCATAATAGGAGCCCTTCATTCGGTTGCTGGAATCGGCATGGTTCTTGGTAAAGAAGTATATGCCAATGCAGATCCCGGGGAAGTTGTAGAGGAATACTACAGAGAGACGCTTTTAATGGTAGAAGCTTCCGATATCGATATTCTCGCGCATATGGGACTTTTCAGAAGGGGACTTGCGCTTGCCGGACTGAGTTACGATTTCGACGAGTTGAAGTTATGGCCGGAGACTATAAACAGTATTCTCAAGGTAATCATCGACAGAGATATAGCTCTTGAGGTTAACACTTCAGGTCTCCGGAGAAAAGAGAAAGTTACCTACCCTGTCCCTGCTGTTCTGGAACGGTACAGAGCCCTGGGCGGAACACTGGTAACGCTGGGCTCGGATACTCACAGGAAGCCACATTTGTTCTTCGGACTGAAGCGGGGCGCGGCTCTTCTAATGGAAACCGGATTCAGTGAGGTTTACACATTCCGTGACAGGTCGCCCAAGCCCTTTTCGCTGATCAGCTGACCCGTAATTCAGTTATTTTGTAAGACCGTGTTCTTGGAGTTCTTCGGTTGCGGAGTCCACAAGATCGGTGGAAGTACAGGTCTTAACCCAGGCGCACAGATCGGAAACCCCCCGGGCGAAGTCTATCTCTGCTGTGAATCCAAGCAGATCCTTCGTTCGGGAAATATCCGCAAAACAATGTCTGATATCCCCTGCTCTGAACTGATTCCTTACAATAAAATCGTCTGAAGGTCTTCCAAGCTCCCGGGCGATTGCTGTTCCGATTTCCAGAATGGAGGTTGGTTTTCCTGTCCCCGCGTTCAGCACCATGTTGGCGGAATCAGGGTTTTCTAGAGCCATGAGACATGCTCGCGCAATATCCTTTACATGGATGAAGTCACGGCTCTGGAGACCGTCTTCGAAGATAACGGGGGGATTGCCGTTAAGGAGTCTCGAAGCGAAGATAGCGCCCACTCCGGTATAAGGATTTGATAGAGCCTGACGGGTACCGTATACATTGAAAAATCGCATTGCAACCGTAGGGATATCATATGCCAGGCCGGTCGTCAGGAACATTTCCTCCTGACTTCTTTTGTTTGTTGCATATATTGATGTCGGGTACAGGGGCTTGGTTTCTGGTACCGCCAGAGGAACAGCGACTTCTCCGCACACCGGGCAGTACACCTCCCATTTATGATTCAAAAGTGGTTCGGAAGATCGAAGTTCAGGGGCAAAACTGCCGCAATCAGGGCACTTGTATAACCCCTCGCCGTATATGGACATTGAACTGGCAACTAGCATTTTAGTGAGGCTGGAGCGTTTTCGTACAGCTTCCTCAAGAACAACTGCGGTGCCGAGGGAATTAACAGAAGTGTAATGCTCCATCCTGTACATAGACTGTCCGACACCAACAGCCGCGGCAAAATGCACGAGCATACCGCAGCCATCCAGGGCCTTCCGAACAACCGAATGGTTACGTACATCTCCAACGATAAGTTCGATCTCCGGATGGAGATAGTCCGGTCTGCGCGCATTTTCTCCATGAACCTGCGGATCCAGATTGTCCAGGGCTCTTACCTGATAACCCTTCTCGATCATGAGATCCCCAAGATGCGAACCAATGAACCCGGCGCCCCCCGTAATAAGAACTTTCATATTCTGCACAGTCCAATCCAATAAAATCCAAATTTGCATCAATGTGTATTTCTGGTCTGAAAGCACACTTGTATTGTATGATACCCCCTTAGAGTGAAATTGTCATGTAACGGAAGGAATTCACTTGCGCATAGCTCTTGTTGTTCCGCCATGGGGTCCGGATGACATACGCGCGAAGGACACGCGCGGCATATCCGGATGCTGGCCCACTCCCGGTCTGCAGTATATAGCGGCTGTTCTGCGGGACGCCGGCCATGAAATACTGTTCCTGGAGGGGTTTTTCTACAGTAATGATGAAATGCTGAAAATGACCATGGATTTCGGGGCAGAGGCTCTGGGTGTATATGTTATCAGCTTGCTTTGGGACAAAGCGAAACCCTTCATTGAGGATATTAAGAAATCAGACCCTTCCATTTTCACCTTTATAGGAGGGCATGGCGCTACTGCGATGCCGGATGTTCTTATGAACAGCACTGATGCTCTTGATGTTATCGTGATTGGAGAAGGAGAGATCACATCCAGGGAGCTTATAGAAACAGTGGAATCCGGCGGTGATCTGCAGGAAGTGAAAGGTCTTCTGATAAAAAAGGAAGGAGAGCTTCACAGAACACCCGCAAGGGATATGATACAGGATCTCGACGAGTTACCCTTTCCTGCCGTCGATCTATGCGAAATGGACCGTTACTATCCAAGCTTTGAACAGGTTTCAACCGTACCGGCAATGCAGATGCTCGCAAGCAGAGGCTGCACGGGAAGCTGTCTTTACTGCTATAAAATGTACGGTAGCAAAATCCGTCTCCGTGACCCGGCGCTTGTCGTGGATGAAATAGAATACTACATAAGCAATTACGGGACGAAAGAGATTAAATTCTGGGATGAGCATTTCTCCTCCGATCACGATCATGTTTACGGTATCTGCGATGAGATCATCAGGAGGGGATTGAAAGTGCGGTGGTGGGTTTCCTGCCGGGCTGATTCCGTTGACAGACCTCTTCTCTCAGCAATGAAAAAAGCGGGATGCTGGTGTATCAACTATGGGGTTGAAAGCGGAGTACAGAAGCATCTGGATACTCTTTTGAAGTACGAAACTCTTGACCAGATCAGAAACGCTGTAAAGCTTACGCACTCTGTCGGGATTAAAACACATACAACCTACATATTCGGAATACCAGGCGAGACCTTTGAAGACGGCCTGAAAACGATAGAGTTCGCAAAGGAACTCGGTTCCTTCACAGTTGAGTTTTTCCCCATTACTCCCTTTCCCGGAACACCGCTTTACAAAGGGGTTCTCAACGGGATTTTCGGAACGATGTCGGAAAACCTTTCAGACCAGGGAATGCTGCTTGACCGACCGTGCTTTGTTCCTTTTTCCATGACTGCCGAGGAAATCATGGAGCTGCGGAGACTGGCATATATCAAGTACTTTTTCAGACCGGGATTCCTTTTCTACAGACTGATGAATATCATGTCACCCTTCCAGGTCAGGGCGATGTGGAGCGGTGCGAAGAGCCTTCTGACAATGGTTGGAGAGCAGATTTCTGCCCTATGGAAAAAATCAGAACATCAGTAACGGTAGTCATACCTGTTCATAACAGCGAGAAAACCCTTGAAACCGTTCTGGGTCCATTGAGGGAAGAACTTCTGGACGGGGATCAGCTTATTGTGGTAGATGACAGATCTGATGACAATTCCAGGGAGATAGCCGCCCTTTTCGGAGCGGA